>QHUF01000046.1:4039-27848 GCA_003221075.1 Gemmatimonadota bacterium | reverse complement strand
CCGTCAACTCCCAGCCATCGCCTTGGACCACACCGGTGTCGCTGACCTGGCCGCCGGACTCCGCGTAAAACGGATTCTCTTCGAGGATGATCTCGAGTTGATCACCAGTCTGACGGAACGCGATCGGCTGCGTCTCGGCTTTGGTGGCGTCGTACCCGATCCACTTCTGCTTGCCCTTCTTTTTTAGTTCGACCCATTCTCCACGTTGCGCCTTTCCCGTGTCCCGTGTCCCCGCCTTTCTCGCCGCGCGGGACCGTCGGCGCTGGTGCCCCAGTGCCTGCTCGAACCCTTCCACGTCCACAGTGTGGCCGTGCTCCGCCGCGATCATCTGGGTGAGGTCGAGCGGGAAACCATATGTGTCGTACAGCTTGAAGGCATCCTCGCCGGAGATAATCGGTTGATGGCGCAGCTCATCCATCCGCGAGAGGCCGCCCTCGATCGTCTCGAGGAAACGCTCCTCCTCGGCGCGGGTGACGCGCTCGATGTGCTGCTCTTTCGACACGATCTCCGGATACACCTCGCCCATCACGGCCGTGACGGAGCGAGTGAGCTGGGCAAGGGTCGGCTCGCGCCGTCCCAGGAGCCAGGCGTGACGCACGGCGCGGCGGAGAATCCGCCGCAGCACGTAGCCGCGCCCCTCGTTCGACGGATAGACGCCATCCCCCAGGAGAAACGCGACCGCGCGCGCGTGGTCGGCGAGGACGCGGTACGGCGCGCCGGATGGGCCGCGGTCGTATGGCCGTCCGACGATCTCGACCGCCTGGGCAATGATCGGCTGAAACAGATCGGTGTCGAAATTGGACGGCACGTTCTGCAGCACGGAGGCGATGCGCTCGAGCCCGGCACCGGTATCAACGGAAGGCTTGGGCAGGTTCTTGCGCGATCCGTCCTGCTGCAAGTCGTACTGCATGAAGACGAGGTTCCAGATCTCGAGCTGCTTCCCCTCCTCGTTCAGGCGGACGAACTCGTCCGTCGTGAGCTCGCCTCTGCCGCGCTCGTTTTTGGGACGCAGATCGACGTTCAGCTCGGTATTGGGACCGGCGGGCCCGGTGTCGGCCATCTGCCAGAAATTGTCCTTGTCCCCGAGGCTGAAGATCCGGCTGTCCGCGATTCCGGTGATCTGCCGCCACAGCTTGCGGGCTTCATCGTCGGAGTGGTGAACCGTGACGTACAGACGGTCGGGATCGATGCCGAGCCACTGGCTGTTCGTTACCCATTCCCAGGCGTATTCGATCGCTTCCTTCTTGAAGTAGTCGCCGAAGGAAAAGTTGCCGAGCATCTCGAAAAACGTGTGGTGGCGCGCCGTGTGACCAACCTGCTCCAGGTCGTTGTGCTTCCCGCCCGCCCGGACGCACTTCTGGCAGGTCACCGCCCGGGCATAGTCGCGGCGTTCCAGACCCTGAAACACACGTTTGAACTGCACCATGCCGGCATTGGTGAACAGCAGCGTGGGGTCGTCGCGCGGGACGAGGGGGCCGCTGGGCACTTCCTGGTGGGAATGGCCCTTGAAGTAATCGAGGAATTTGCGGCGGATCTCGGACGACTTCATGGCGGGGAATATAGCGTGAGGAGGTGCAACTGAAAGGAAGGAGAGGAGTTAACTAAGAAGCCAGGCCCTCCACCACCGCTCTCACCTCAGCACCCCCAAATCCCCGCCGTACCAAAAACGCGACCAGCCTCCGCTTCCGCACCGGCGCCGGTAGCCCGGCGAGCTGCCGCGCCCGCTTCTCCGCCAGGGCCCGCACCGCTTGCTCCGGATCGACGCCCTCGGCCGCCAGCGACGTGCGCACGGCGTCCTCGGCAATGCGCCGATCGACGCCCTGAGATTGGAGATCGCGCACCAGGCGAGCCGGTCCGCGGCCGCGTCGAGCTTTTGCCGCGGCAAAGTCGCGCGCGAACTGCGCGTCATTCAGCAGCCCAGCCGCGGCCAACCGATCGAGCGCGCCATCGACCGCGGCGGGCGGATGCTGTTTTTGGAGCAGGCGTCGCCGCAAGTCGAAGCGCGCGTGGGCGCGACGCGCGAGTGCGCGGAGCGCGGCGCGGTGTGCCGCCTCGAGATCGGCGAGCTCCTGAAGCCGCTCGAGCACGAGCGGCCCGATCTCCCTCCCGACCACCAGGTCCAGGCCCGCCAGCGACTCGGCCGGGACGGAGGCAAAACGCCCCCGATCCACTTCGATCAGCCTATAGTCTGGCCGGCGCGGATCGGGGGCGAGTCCGGTGAGAATCACTCTTCGCTCGCGGGGCTCTCCTCGTCGGCGACTGCGCCCCCCGCACCGGGTTCCACAGTACTGACGCCGAGGTGCTGCTTCACGCGTGCCTCGACTTCGGCCGACATGTCCGGGTGGTCCTTCAGGTACAACTTGGCGTTCTCACGCCCTTGTCCGATTCGCTCTTTGCCGTACGAGTACCAAGCGCCCGACTTCTCGATGATGCCGGCCTCCGCCGCAATATCCACCAGCAACGACTCGTGGCTGATCCCTTCGTCGAACATGATGTCGAACTCCGCCTGGCGGAACGGCGGCGCCACCTTGTTCTTCACCACCTTCACGCGGACGTGGTTGCCGATGACGACTTCGCGATCCTTGACCGGTGCGATGCGCCGCATGTCCAGTCGTACCGAGGCGTAGAACTTCAGCGCGCGGCCACCGCTCGTCGTCTCCGGATTGCCGAACATGACCCCGATCTTCTCGCGCAGCTGATTGATGAAGATGACCGACGTGCGCGAGCGGTTGATCGCCCCGGCGAGCTTGCGCAGCGCCTGACTCATGAGCCGAGCCTGCAGACCCGGGAGTGAGTCGCCCATTTCCCCTTCGATTTCGGCTTTGGGCACGAGCGCCGCCACCGAATCGACGACCACCACGTCCACCGCGCCCGAGCGCACCAGGATCTCGCAGATTTCGAGGCCCTGCTCGCCCGTGTCCGGCTGGGACACGAGCAGATTCTCGATGTCCACGCCCAGCTTCTTGGCGTACTCGACGTCGAGCGCGTGCTCGGCATCGATGTAGGCGGCCGCGCCGCCCCCCCGCTGGGCGTGAGCCACGACGTGCAGCGCCAACGTCGTCTTGCCGCTCGACTCGGGGCCAAAGATCTCCGTCACCCGGCCGCGCGGGATCCCCCCGATGCCGATCGCGGCATCGAGATTGATGGCGCCGGTCGAGATCCCGGCCACCCGGACCTGCGGGGTGTCGGCGCCCATCCGCATGATGGACCCCTTCCCGCACGTCTTCTCGATCTGCGTGATCGCGAGGTTCAGCGCTTTACGGCGGTCGTCCGTGAGCGACGGAGTGGGGGACTTGGCCGGTTGCTGTTCTGCCATGGTTGACCTCGACATAGTGTGGCGAGCCTCCCTGGTTTGAGGCCCGAATATAAACCGAAACCGCTGTCACCGCCATCCGGGACGGAAGGCGTCCTCCAGATGCTCTAACTTATTGTCAACAATCGCGATACAGTCAAAGCGGTAGACGTCGGAACGTTGTCCGTAGCGGTCCATCCAAACGCGCGCGGCTTTCACGATTTCTCTCCGTTTGGCACCGGTCACCGCCTCGAAGGGACTCCCGAACGCCGTGCCCCGACGGGTTTTGACCTCGAGGAACGCGACGAGATGACCTCGCCGGGCGACCAGGTCCAGCTCGATCCGGCCGACGCGAAAGCGATGCGCGACGACTTCCCAGCCACGACTTTGCAGAAAGCGGATCGCCTGTTCTTCACCGGCAAGACCGCGCTTGTGGCGCGGGTCCGACCAACTTGCTGGATCGCTGTGAACGCCGTCCGACATGCGCGGAAGTTATCTGATGCGCCGCGTCGCACGTAATCGGAAAACCGCTCGCCGGTGCGAAACTGCGCACTAGCCAGTCGAGTTGGCGCTCTCCGGGCCAGTCAGGTCGTCCAATTCCTCCAGGCCGAGCAGGACATCCCTGGGCTTCGAGCCATTGGGCGGTCCCAGTACGCCCGCCATCTCGAGCTGGTCGATGATGCGAGCTGCCCTCCCGTAACCAATGCTCATGCGCCGCTGCAGCAGCGACGTGGATCCGAGCTGATTCTGGATGCATACCTCGGCGGCCTGGCGGAACAGCGGATCGCGGTCGCCGGCGTCCCCCTCTCCCGTCCCGCGTCCCTCTTCCCCCTCTTTTTCTGCTTTCTCGAGTGCCGTGACCTGTTCGTCGATCGAGGTCCCGGGTACCGCGGCCGGCGTGGGTGCGTGTTTCTTGTACCACTCCATCAACTTCTCGGTCTCGTCGGTGGAGATGAATGCGCCCTGTACGCGGAGCGGCTCGCTCTTGCCCGGCGGCAGAAACAGCATGTCGCCGTTTCCGAGCAACGTCTCGGCCCCGTTCTGATCGAGAATCGTGCGACTGTCGACCTTCGCCGAAACGCGAAATGCGATCCGGCACGGGAAGTTCGCCTTGATCAATCCCGTGATGACGTTCACGGACGGGCGCTGCGTGGCGAGGATCAAGTGGATCCCGATGGCGCGCGCCTTCTGTGCGAGTACAGCGAGCGGCGTCTCGATCTCGCCCTGCACCGTGAGCATCAAGTCGGCGAGCTCGTCCACGATGAGCACGATGTACGGCAGGATGCCGCCCGCGTAGACCGCGTCGAATGGCAGCTCTTTCTGAATGCCTGCCTGCGTCGCCAGCGTTTCACGCGGGCCTTTCAGCGGCGCCTTTGTTTCGACTTTCTTGTTGAAGTCCATGATGTTGCGCGCGTGGTTGGCGTGTAGCAGCCGGTAGCGCCGCTCCATCTCCCAGACAGCCCACTTCAAGACGTTCGCCGCCTTGTGATGACTGGTCACCACGGGGAGGCCGAGATGCGGCAGCGCGCTGTACATCGACAATTCGACCATCTTCGGGTCGATCATCAGGAGCTTGAGCTTGTCCGGTCCATGCGCGTACACGAGGCTGGTGATGATGGCGTTGATGCACACCGATTTTCCCGAGCCCGTCGCGCCGGCGATGAGGAGGTGCGGCATCTTGGTGAGATCGTCCACCACTTCGTCGCCCTCCAGGTTGCGGCCGAGGACGACGGGCAGCACGCGCGCCGCGCGCCGGAATTCCGCGCTGTCGATCATGTCGCGGACGTGCACCAGGCGGGGCGTCGGATTCGGCACCTCGATGCCGATCGCGGCCTTCCCCGGAATCGGTGCCACGATACGGAGCGACTGCGCGCGCATCGCGAGCGCCAGATCGTCGGCGAGCGAGGAGACACGCCCCACCTTCACGCCACGCCCCGGCTCCAGCTCGAAGCGCGTCACCACGGGACCCACGGTCTTGTTGATGATCTGTGCGCCCACGCGGAACGTCTCGAGCGTGTTCACGAGCCGCCGGCCCATGTCCTCGATCTGCGCCGCGTCCACGTCTTCGACCGCGCCTGGTCCCTCCGTGAGCAGCTCGATGGGCGGAATCAGGGAGCCCGGAGGAGGCGGCGGAGCGGGTCTCGGAGGCGGTGGGGGCTTGGGCTTGGGAACCTTCGGAATGCGGGAGAAGGGAGAAGGGAGAGGTTCGCCGCGGCCCTCGGCAGATTCCCGTTGCTTTTTGACGGGAACCGCCACGTCCATCTCCCTTCTCCCTTCTCTTTTCTTTTGTCGTAACAGCGTCAGTGGATGCCAACCCACGGTCAGGATGCTGACGGCGGACAGGGCGAACAGCCCAGCGAGCACGGCCCCCGCCGTGCCGATTGCGCCTTCCACCCCGTTCGCCAGAAACCCCGGAAATAGCCCGACCAGGCGTTCGCTGCGTGTCCAGCTCGAGTAATCGGGGGGGAAGATCGGACCAATCGCGACCGCGATGCCATAGGGAATGAGGAGAGTGAGGCCCGCGCCGAGCACGGCCGCTCGACCCCACGACAGCGCGCCGAGGCGGTCGAAGGCAGCGAGCGCCCACCCCACGCCGAGGATAGGCAAGACGATCGCGCCCACGCCGAACACCTGCCACAGCGTGTGACCGAGCGCCCGTCCCCAGCTTCCTGTCAACGCAACCGGCAGCAGCGTCAGCCCCAGGAAGAACCCCACCAGCAGGGCCGCGATGCCGATGAGCTCCTGGCGAGCTTTGGAATTCATGCCGCGATGCGTCGATCCGCGTAGACGGGAACGATCGCCACCCGGTCGGGATTGGCGCAGAACTTCACGTCGTCCGCGAGGCCCGCCTCGCCGAGCTGCCGGGCGGCGTCGCTGGCGGCGAGCGCGTCCTGCCACCCGCCCAGCGCCGCGAGATCGAGCGAGACCTGCGCGGCGTCGTTGAGGCTGAGCTTCTTCGGCGGGACGCCCTTTTTCACCGCCTTGATCAGCCGCCCGGCGGTGTAGGCATCCTCGAGCGCGAATTGCTTCTCGCGCCCCGCGCAGATGATGACCAGGTCGCCGCGCTCGGTGAACAAATGGCGGGCGCGTTCGGCCACCGCGCTGAAATTCAGCGCTGCCGCGACCAGCACCGGGTCGCCGCCCTGTGCCGCCAGCAGCGCGGGCGTGCCGTTGGTGGTGGCCAGAAACAGTGTCTTGCCGCCGACGGCTTCCTTCGTCATCTCGCGGGGAGAATTCCCCAGATTGAACCCTTCGATCTTCAGCAGCCGGCGCTCGCCGGCGAGCACGATCCCGTTCTTCTCGAGATTCGCCGTGACCCGGACGACCTCTTCGGAGCTGGCCGCGGGGACGATCGCCTTGGCGCCGGCGGCCAGCGCGGTGACGATCGTGCTCGTCGCGCGGAGCACATCAATGACGACAACTGCTCGGCCGGTCAGATCCCCCGCATTCAGGCCGAGTGGTGTATGGTAGACGTCGATCTTCATGTCGGGTCTTTGAGAAGGTGCGGCTCGCGCTCCAGGAATTTCGTGTCGATCTTGCCCGCGACAAAGTCCGGGTGGCGCATGACCCGGCCCAGGAACGGAATCGTCGTTGTCACGCCCTCAATGATAAACGAGTCGAGTGCCTGGCGCATGCGGGCGAGTGCCTCGGTCCGCGTATTGCCATGCACGATCACCTTGGCAAGCAGGGAGTCGTAATAGGGCGGGACGGTGTACCCCGCGTAGATGTGCGTGTCCACGCGCACGCCCGGCCCGCCGGGCGGGTGATACGCGGTGATCAATCCCGGTGAGGGCTGGAAGTTCCGGCTCGGGTCCTCGGCGTTCACGCGGCACTCGATCGCGTGGCCGCGCAGCCGGTGGCCGTTCATGACGAACGACAGCGGCGCCCCCGCCGCGACCGCGATCTGCTCCTTCACGAGATCGAAGTTCGTGCACATCTCGGTCACCGGATGCTCGACCTGGATACGCGTGTTCATCTCCATAAAGTAGAAAGAGCCGTCCGGGTCCAACAGGAACTCGACCGTTCCCGCACCCACGTAGCGGATCGCCTCGGCGAGCTTCACCGCCGCGTCGCCGATGTCCTGGCGCAGCGCCTGGTCCACCGCGGGCGACGGCGCTTCCTCCACGAGCTTCTGGTGGCGGCGCTGCACCGAGCAGTCGCGCTCGCACAGATGCATCACCTTGCCGTGGGTGTCGCCCATGATCTGGATCTCGATGTGGCGCGGGCGCGCAAGGTACTTCTCGATGTAGACCTCGTCGGAGTTGAACGCCGCGAGCGCTTCCTGTTTGGCCAGCGTGAACGACTGGGTGAACTGATCGACATCGTTGGCGACGCGCATCCCCTTGCCGCCACCCCCGGCCGCGGCCTTGATGATCACCGGGAACCCGATCTCCCCGGCGACCTGCTGGCCTTCCTCGAGCGACTCCACGGGGCCGGGCGAACCTGGCACCGTCGGCACGCCCTGCTCCTTCGCGAGCTTCCGCGCCGCCGCCTTGTCGCCCATCTGCCGGATCTGCTCCGGACTCGGCCCAATGAACGCGATGTTGGAGGCGCTGACTTTTTCCGCGAACTCGGGGTTCTCGGCGAGGAATCCGTACCCGGGATGGATCGCGTCGGCGCCGGTGATTTCGGCCGCCGCGATCAGGCGCGGGATGTTGAGATAGCTGTCGCGGCTCGGCGCGCGCCCGATGCAGACGTCGTCGTCGGCGAACCGGACGTGCAGCGACTCCCGGTCCGCCTCCGAATACACCGCCACCGTCTCGACGCCCAGCTCCTTGCACGCGCGGATCACCCGCAGGGCGATCTCCCCGCGGTTCGCGATCAGCACTTTCTTGAACATTACGGCGTAAGCTCGATCGCCCCGGCCGCGTCGGAGCCACCCAGCCGGTTCCCGGACGAATCCACGCCCGACACCTTCAGGGCGAACTCGCTCGGGTTTGTCGCGTAAAAGATCGCGCTCTCGTAGCTGATGACACCTTGGCTGTACCAGTGGAAGAGCGACTGGTCGAAGCTCTGCATGCCGTATTGCACCGACCCTTCGGAGATGAGATCGGGAATGTTGAGCTGTTTGGACAGATCCCGGATGTTGTCGGCCACCGCGGCCGTATTGATCAGCACTTCGGCGGCCGGAACGCGGCCGCGGCCGTCCTTCCGCGGCACCAGGCGGAGCGAAACGATCGCTTGCAGGGCCGTGGACAGGAGGTGGCGGATTTCGTCGTGCTGGTGTGGCGGGAAGAAGGAGATCACGCGACTGACCGTCTGCGTGGCGTCTGTCGTGTGCAACGTCGAGAACACCATGTGCCCGGTGTCCGCCGCCTTGAGCGCGGTATCGAGCGTCTCCATGTCGCGGATCTCGCCGATCAGGATGAGATCGGGATCCTGCCGCAGCACGTGCCGCAGCGCGGAGTTGAACGTCAGCGTGTCGTTTCCGACCTCCCGCTGCGAGATGTTGGCGTTCTGGTCGCGGTGCAGGAACTCGATCGGGTCCTCGATCGTGATGATGTTCACGCGCCGGTTCGTGTTCACGTGATTGATCATCGCCGCGAGGGCCGTCGATTTCCCCGACCCCGTCACGCCGGTCACCAGGACCAGGCCGCGTGGCTTGAGCGCGATTTCCTCCAGCACGCCCGGAAGATTCAGCTCACGGATCTGCTTGACCTCGTATGGAATCGCGCGGAACGCGAACGCCACCGTGCCGCGCTGCTGATAGACGTTCGTCCGGAACCGGCCGACGCCCGGCACGCCGATCGCGAAGTCCGCCTCCTTGTGCTCGGCGAACTCCTTGACCTGCCGCGGCGTCATAATCTGCTCGGCCAGCGACTTGAGCTCCTCCGGCTTGAGTGGGGCGGTCTCGAGCGCCACCAGATCGCCGTTCACGCGAATGGTCGCCGGCCTGCCGACCTTCAGCAGCAGGTCGGACCCGTTGCGCTGCACCATGTGCGTGATTGCTTGCTTGAAGTTGAACTGCGGCAGATTGCTCTGCGTCGCCTCACCCATGCGGATCCACCCGGAAAAGGACCTGGCCGAACTCCACCGGCTGTGCGTTTTGGGCGGTGACTTCCCGAACGACGCCCCCGACTTCGGACTCGATCTCGTTCATGATCTTCATGGCTTCGATGATGCAGACCACTTGCCCCACGTTCACCCGGCTGCCGACCTTCACGTACGGCTGCGCGGCAGGCTCCGGCGACTGGTAGAACGTCCCCACCATGGGGGACTTGATCTCTAAAAGCTGGGGGCCTGGCGCTTGGAGGCTGGGGGACGACGTCGCCGAGGCGGCCGCTGGCGTGGGTGCGGCGCCGGAATGCGAGACGATCACATGCCCGAGCCCCGAGCCCCCAACCCCCACCGTATTCCCATGCCCCGCCTTTGACACCCGCACCGATGACCATGCCCCGAACAGACCCCGACGGATCTCGATCGCCCCGACTTCAGGGGCCTCTTTCAGGATCTGCACGATCTGCGCGATGATGTCGAGCTTCATGAACCTCCAATAGACCGGACGGTGCTCGGAACGTCAATTGGGACTTCCCAATCCCGAATCCCCAATCCCTCACACGAGTTCCACCACGGCTCCTTCGGGCAGCGGGTCGGCGACGGTGCGCGCAAGCCGCGGCGCCTCGTGCACGTCGAGACCCAGGCCGTGACCCGTCGAATGCCCGAACGCGGCACCAAAACCACGAGCTTCGATCGGATCGCGCGCAAGCGCGTCCGCTTCACGCCCGGTCATCCCGGCGCGCACGCCTTCCCGTGCCAGCCGCTGCGCTTCCTGCACCAGCCCGTACAGCGCCCGCTGCGACTCGTCGGCCCGCGCGCCGATCACCACCGTGCGCGTCATGTCGGCGCAGTAACCGTCGACGACGGCGCCAAAGTCTAGCAACAGCCACTCACCTGCCGCTACGGCGCGGCTGCTCGTGTGCGCGTGCGGGAGCGCGCTGCGCGGCCCGCTCGCCACGATCGTGGGGAACGGATGCGCCTCGCTGCCGTGCCGCCGCAATGCCCGTTCGAGCGCTCCAGCGATTTCCAGTTCGGTCAGCCCAGGCCGGACCTCGGCCAGCGTGTCACGCAGTGCGCCCGTCGCGACCGTCGCGGCGGCGCGAATCGCCGCGACCTCACCCGCATCCTTACGCACTCGCAGCTTCTCGACCAGCTCTCCCGCCGCTTTCCATCGCCATGCCGCACCGGGACCGGATGAAAACCGCTCCGCGTCCTTCACGCTTAAGGCATGCGCCTCGAAACCGATCCAACTCCCAGGCCCCAGGCCCGAGGCCCCAGCCCCGAGCTCTTTAAACAGCCGGTCCCAGACGCTCGTCCCTTCGATTTCGACCCGCGCGACGGCGCCAGACTCCTGCCGTGCCTGCTCGTCGTAGCGGAAATCGGTGACCAGGAGCAGCTCGCCCCGCGTCGCGACCGTCACACCCGCCGATCCACTGAATCCCGTCAAGTATCGGATGTTGGACCGCGACGTCACGAGCAGCGCGTCCAGACCTTCCGCTTCGAGCATCGCGGCCAGCGCCGCTTGTCGCTCGCCGCGCTTATCGCGACTCGAGGTACCTGGCAAGCGCCTCGAATCCGAGCCGATAACTGTCCGCGCCGAACCCCGTCACCACGCCCACCGCGAGATCCGCGAGCATCGACCGCCGCCGCTCCGGCTCGCGGGCGAAGATGTTGGAGAGATGGACTTCCACGAACGGCACGCGCACGGCGAGCAACGCATCGCGCACGGCCAGACTGGTATGCGTAAACGCCGCCGCGTTGATCAGCGCGCCGTCGGCGCGGCCCTTCAGATTCTGAATCGCTTCGACCAGCTCGCCTTCATGGTTCGTCTGAATCCAGGTGCACTCGACGCCCAGCGTGCGCGCGCGCTCCTTCGTGGCGCGCTCGATTTCCGCGAGACTGGTGCGGCCGTAAATGTCAGGCTCGCGCTCTCCCAACAGATTCAGATTGGGGCCATTCAGCACAGCGATGTGGCGAGACACTAGGACTTGAGCTTCTTCAACCACTGCTGGAATTGATCCGCCTCCACCTCGTCCTCGGGCGCCCGCTGGTTCCGGCCGGACGAACGGCTGCCGCCGGGAGTTCTGGGCGACGCGGCTTCAGCACCCTCGGGCGCCGCGCCGGCGCCAGCCTGCTTCCCGGCGAAGAATTCGTCGAACGAGAAACCGCCCGTCTTGGACCCGTCCGCGGGCGCGGCTGGCGCCTGGGAAGGGGGGACAGCGGATGGAGTCGGCGCTTCGGCCGGCTGGATGTTTGTGCGTCTTCCGGCTTCGTCGCCGAAGACCGAGTCGAGCGAGATGTGGTCTTCAGCGGGGCGCGACGGCTCACCTGGTGGCGGCCCGGCAGCGTCGAACGCAGCTGCCAACGTGCTCTGCTCCTCCGCGGCGGGCGGAGTGGCGCCCCGTCCCGACCATATCCCCTTGAGGAATGCCTGAGCCGAAATGCCGGACTTCTTTCTGCCGCCCGGTGACAGGTGTTCGACCTTGCTCTTCAGTCTCGCATCATTGGGACGCGCTGCGAGCAGCGCTTGGTACACGCGCAACGCGTCCTGCTGATGGCCCTGCTTGAGGTAGAGCTCCGCCATCGTTTCCGTAAGCACCGGTTCCGCCCGAGACAGCGTCGCCGTATCGGCTGCACCGTCGTCGTCGGACAGGGCGACCGCCGCAGGCACCCGTGACCGGGGTGGAGCGGGTGGAGGGGCTGGAGGCGGTGGAGGCTGTGGTGGAGGCGGTGGCGAGGGAGCAGCCGCTTTGAAGCGACCGCTGATTTCGTCATCCGGCATGATGAGCGGCAGGTACACCTCGGGAGGCACCTCATCGAGGTCCGGCCCGTCTTGCGATGCGGCAGGCCCCGGCGCATCCAACTTGAACATCCCACTGCCTTCGTACTGCGTACGCGCCAGTCCCTCGATGTCCACGTGTTCGATCTGCTCCGAATTCAGCTCGACATCCTCTTGGACTTCGAGCCCATCGGCTCGCGCGGCGGCGTGAGCGCTGGGGTTGAAGCTGATTGGATTCTCAAAGTTCTCGACTTCTGGTGCCGCCGCCGATGGTCGCGACGGCCGCTTCAACTCGACCGCCGTTGGCTCCTCGTGCTCGACCGCGAAATCGGGCTTGGGCATCGGCGTCGTGGCAGCAGCCTTGCGTTTGGCGCGCGCCAGCGCTTCGGCCGCATCCCCATTCATTGGGTCGGCGTTCAGGAGCCGCGCCAGCCACTCGACCTCTTCGGCGTACTTGCCGTTCCGCTCCGCGAGCTCGGCGAGTCCGCGCAGGGCGATGATGTTTTCACCGTCGAGGCCGAGGACCTGCTTGAAGACGCCCAGCGCCGCGCCATCGTCTTTCTTGTCGACGAGGCAGCGGGCGTAGACGATGTAGGCGCTGACGTAATCGGGGTGGAGCTTGAGACCGTTCTGGCAGAGATCGATCGCGTTATCTATAAGCCCTGCTTTACGATAGGCGTCCGCCAAGGGGGCAAAATTCCTGCCCTTGGGGTTGTCGCGAAAACGCGCTTCGAGCTTGTCGATCTCGCTGGTGTAGGCCACGCCCTAAGTCTATGTGGGAATTGGAGGAAGATAGTGTTTGGCCCGCGCCGCTGTCAAATGACCCGAACACCTGTGCGCTTGAGTTTGTGCGTTGTCGTTTTTAGACTTATGCCCTCTTCACCCCCTCCTCCGGAACGGAGTTCGAAGTCGCCATGCTGCGCACGATGCGCGCCAACGCCAAGTGGATCTTTTACATCCTCGCCATCGCCTTCGTGGCATGGCTCGCCATCGGTCAAGTGATGAGCATCCTCGGTCCCAGCGGCAATGTCGTGCTGCGCGTGAACCGCAAGGAATTCCAGGTCACCGAGTTCCAGCAACGCGTACAGGTCGCGACCGAACAGTATCGCCAGCAATACGGCACGGCTCCGTTGTCGCGCGAAGACGACCGGCAGATTCAGGATCAGGTCATCAATCAGATGATCCAGGATGCGCTGCTCGAGCAGGAGTACCGTCGTCTCGGGATTCGGGTCAGCGCCGAAGAGATCATCGCGATGGCGCACAATTCGCCGCTGCCTGAGGTGACGCGCGACCCCCAATTCCAGACCGACGGCCAGTTCGACATTCGGAAATGGCAGCAGTTCCTCTCGACCACGACTGACCGTAACCTGCTCCTGCAGATCGAGGCGATCTATCGCCAGCAGATTCCGCGCATCAAGCTGTTCGAGTACCTCGCCAGCGATGTCTACATTCCGGACGCCAAGCTGTGGCGGTTGTACAAGGATCAACACGACTCGGTCCGGGTCACCTCGCTCGTCGTTTCGCCCTACACGATCACCGACTCGATTCCAGTGAGCGACGCGGAGCTGCGGTCGTACATCGAGAAGCATCCCGATGACTTCAAGCGGCCCGCCGTTGCGTACGTGCGGTTCATCACGATTCCCAGGATTCCGAACGCCGCCGACAGCGCTGCGGCACGGGCGCACGTCGCCCGGGTGCGGAGCGAGCTCGCGCGCGGGGCGAAGTTCGAAGACGTCGCGCGCCGGGAATCGACCGATTCCAGCAGCGGGCAGCGCGGCGGGGATCTGGGGTGGATCAAGCGGACCGACACCACGCTGGTGGCTCCCTTCATGCAGGCCGTGCGGAGCTTGAAGCCCGGCCAGCTGTCTGCCCCGGTGGAGACGCGGTGGGGATACCACTTGATTCGTATCGACCAGGCGAAGGGCGACTCGGTCAAAGTCCGTCACATCCTGATCCTCGTGGCGCTGCAGGGTGGGCACCTCGATCAGGTAGAGGCCCGCGCCGACACGCTCGAACGTCTGGCGGCGGAGCGGAGTGATCCCGCCGCGCTCGACACCGTGGCGCGTCGCATGGGCCTCCAGCTCTCACCACAGTACCGGGTTGTCGAGGGGCAGCGCTTCAATGTTGGGCCGTACGCCGTCCCCGACGTGAGCGTCTGGGCATTTGAGGCGCCGCCCGACGAGACCAGTCCTGTGATCGAGGGCGAGGCCGGCTACTACGTCTTCCGCGTCGACTCGCTGACCCCGGCTGGGACGCCCCCGCTCGAGCAGCTTCGCGGGCGCGTGACCGATATCGTTCGCCTCGAGAAACTGAAGGTGCTGGCGGGCCATCGCGCAGATTCGATCGCCGCCGTGTTACGTGGCCTGCCGGATCTTGCGACCGCCGCATCGGCGCACGGTCTCGAAGTCCAACGGTTCGGCCCCTTCAGCCGCATGCGTCCGCCGGGCATTCTAGTGGGCGAGCCGTTGGTGGTGGGGACGGCGTTTGGCCTGCGTGTCGGGGAGCGGAGCGGCGTCGTCCAGGGCGAGAAGGCCTACTTCATCCTCGAGTCATCAGGACGGAAGCTCGCGGACTCGACGGCCTGGCTCGCGCAACGCGAAGTCCAGCGGACGCAGCTGCGGCAGGCGCTGCAGCAGGCGCGGATTCAACAGTATTTGGATGGTGTGCGCGCCAAGGCCAAGGTCGTCGATCGGCGCAAGGATCTCTTCAAATCGCAAGCCTCGGCGGAGCGCTCGGCGTCGTTGCAGTAACCCTACTCGACTAGACGCTTCGGCTTGGCATCGCGTGGCTGCTCCGTCTCGCGAGAGGGGGGCAGCTGCTGGATACTGTTCTCCGCGTCAGAGAGCGCGCGTTTGAACTCGCGCAGGCCCTTCCCGACGGCCTTGCCCGCTTCCGGCAGCCGGTTCGCGCCGAAGACGAGCAGGACGATCAACATCAGGATCAGGATTTCGCTGCCGCTTAGATTTCCCAGACCCATACCAGCCTCTTACTGATTCAGCCGCTTCGGCGCGCCGCCGCCAGCCGGGGGAATCGCAGCGTCGGTATTCGCGGGCGGATCCTGTGGCTCCTCCGATTTCAGCCCGCGCTTGAACTCCTTGATGCCCTTCCCGATCGACGCCCCGATCTCGGGGATGCGCTTGGCGCCGAAGAACAACACCAGGATGAGCAGCAGGATCGCAATTTCCGTAAAGCCAAGGTTCGGAAGCATGATGCGCCTTTCTAGAAGAGCGAGCGGGCCACGAGGTACGCGACCAGGACGCCGACCACGGCGAGCAGCGACACGTCGAGCCCGACAGGTCCGAGTGTAATCGACATCACCAGCAGATCGAGGTGCACCGGCCCGACCGTCGGTGTCACCGACCAGGTAAACAATTCCTTCGCCGGCCCCTGAGGTAAGAAGCGCCGCAAGAACGCTTGCAGCAACCCCCCGATTACGAAGCCTACCGCTAGAACCCCTAAATAGAAGCCGGGGCGACGCGGACCGTGGGGCATGGATCTACTAACTCCGGCGTTCCACGGCATAAGCAATGCTCCCCTGTAGCGCGTCCCGCGCGGGTGACGGGGGCAAGACGTCGAGCTCCGCCTCCGCCTGCTGGGCGAGGTCGAGCGCCCGCTGGCGCGCCGTCTCGAGCCCACCCGCGCCTTCGACTAGTCGGATCACTTCAGCGACCAAATCGTCACTCGGCTCTGCGGCCTCCATCAGCTCCGCCACGACCAGCCGGCCTGGCCCTTCCGCCGGCATCCGCGCGAGCGCGGCGATCAGCGGCAGGGTCACCTTATGCTCCCGCAGATCCAGGCCGGACGGCTTCCCGGTCACCGCTTCGGGCTCGGTGTAGTCGAGCAGGTCGTCCGTGATCTGGAACGCCATCCCCAGGAGCATCCCAAAGCGCGCCAGGGCATGGCGGAAGTGGGCGGGCGCCGTGAGCGCGCCCACTTCGCACGCGCCCGACAGCAGCGACGCCGTCTTGGCGCGAATCAGTGCGTCGTAGGCGCCTTCACCATATGCGAGCTTGTCGTGCGCCTCGAGCTGCCGCATCTCTCCGACGGTCATCTCGTTGGTGACGCGCGCGAGCACGCGCAACGCTTCATGGTCGTCCAGTCGCACCAGCTCGATGATCGCGCGCGAATAGAGATAGTCCCCCATGATCACCGCGATCTGATGGGAGAACAGGGCATTGATCGTGGGCAACCCGCGCCGCAAGACGGAGTGGTCGACCGAATCGTCGTGCACGAGCGTCGCGAGGTGGATCAACTCCACCACCGCCGCCAGAGTCACCGCCCGCGCATCCTTGGATCCCGCCGCCTGGTGACTGAGCAGCAGCAACGTCGGCCGGAAGAGTTTTCCCTTCATGTGCAGCAGGTGATCGTTCACTTCACTCACGATCGGGAAGTCCGCGGCGATGACGCGGCGCAGCTCGACGACCACTTGCTCCAATTCACCAGCCACCGGCCGCTGGACGTCATGGAGGCTGACACGGGCGACTTGTTGACTCACGCTATTTCGCTTTGGCGAGCGCTTTGACGCGCTGCTCGGCATCGAGGAAACGAATGTCTACCGCGAAGACGCGCCCGTACAAATCGCGGGCGTCCGCCTTCTTGCCCTGTTGTTCGAGTGCGCGACCGAGCCAGTACAGGACGCCGAGTCGCTCCTGATCGCCGTGGGCGGGCAGATCGAGCCCGCGGCGCAGAATCGATTCGGCGACGCCGTACGCGCCCTTCTCGAAGAAGCAGATACCCAGCATCTCCGAGGTGCGCAGCTTTCCTTCCGGCGCACGCAGCGCTTTCTGCAGCTCTGCAATCGCCTCGTCGAGCAAGCCCATTTCCTTGAACGCGACGCCGAGATCGTAGTGCGACTGAAAGTCCGCCTCGTCGATGTTCTCGTCGATGCCCTGCTTGAAACGGGCCAGCATGTCCTGAAAGTCCTGCTCTTCGTCGCCGGTCGGCTCTTCATCGGCGACCGTCATCCGCGTGTCCTTGGGGACATCGTCGTCTTCGTCGTCGGTGAGCATCGAGCCGAGGTCGATGAAATCGCCGTCCGCGGCTGCTTCGTCGCGGACTTTCATCTTGGCGTCTTTGGCCTTGACCTTGCCCTCGGGCCTGCCGTGCACGGGCGCCGGCGCCGCAACGGATGGGGCGAGCATCGAAAGCGCGGCCTTGGCGCGCTCATTTTTGGCATCGTGTTCCGCAACGCGCGCGTACACCGCGCGGGCTTTTTCTGGAAGGTCCGAACGCAGCAGGGCGTCGGCGAGCTCGAGATAGGCGTCGATCAGCTTCGCCTTGTCCATTTCCTTGAACGCGACGCCGAGATCGTAGTGCGACTGAAAGTCCGCCTCGTCGATGTTCTCGTCGATGCCCTGCTTGAAACGGGCCAGCATGTCCTGAAAGTCCTGCTCTTCGTCGCCGGTCGGCTCTTCATCGGCGACCGTCATCCGCGTGTCCTTGGGGACATCGTCGTCTTCGTCGTCGGTGAGCATCGAGCCGAGGTCGATGAAATCGCCGTCCGCGGCTGCTTCGTCGCGGACTTTCATCTTGGCGTCTTTGGCCTTGACCTTGCCCTCGGGCCTGCCGTGCACGGGCGCCGGCGCCGCAACGGATGGGGCGAGCATCGAAAGCGCGGCCTTGGCGCGCTCATTTTTGGCATCGTGTTCCGCAACGCGCGCGTACACCGCGCGGGCTTTTTCTGGAAGGTCCGAACGCAGCAGGGCGTCGGCGAGCTCGAGATAGGCGTCGATCAGCTTCGCCTTGTCGCCGGCCTTGAACGCGAACTCCACCGCCTTCTGCCGGTGACGCACGCTGTTCGGGTCGAGCCTCAGCACTTCGTCCACGAGATCGCGCGCGTGCGAGAGATTGCCGGCGTTCTCGTACCCGGCGGCGGCGAGATCGAGCTCTTCGATTCCCCGCTCCCGGTCGCCCTGCTCGATCAGCGCTTCGCCGAGGGCTTGATGCGCTTCGGGATCGTCGGGATTGTCGGCGACTTGGCTCTCGAGCTCCTCGATGCCCGGCGCGGCCGGCGTCTGCTCGATGTTGGAAAACACGAGCGATCCGGCCTGATCTCCACCGCTGTTGATCTCGTCGACCCCGAGATCGATGAACCCGGAGCGACGTCCGCCCGTGGAGATCGAGGTCTCGTCTTCGGTCTGGATGAAGCTCGGATGTCGGGGCGTCGAGGTCTCGTCGAGGGCAAGCGGCTCATCATCGACCTCATGCCCCGCGTCAGTCGTGTCCGTCTCGAAGTCCGGCTCCAACTCGAGCGGTGGTACCTCGACGACGGTTTTGCGGTTCCCCGGCGCCGAGGATGCCGGCGACGCGGCTGGACGCTTCGGTACCACCGGCTTTACGCGCGGCGGTTCGGGAGCCGCTTTGCCGGCTGGTCCCCGCCCGAGCGGCTTGAGCGTCGGCACCGCCTTTTTCGCCGGTGGAGGCGGCGGGGCGGCCGGCTTCTCGACGACGTTCCCCTCGAGGACGAGATCGGCCCCTTCCAATTCGATGCCCTCGTCCGGGCTCACGTCGGGGATCGTGGGCTCGAGCTCCGGCACGGTCTCGAACTCGAGATCTGCCGGATTCAGTTCCTCGCGGAGCGACGGGGTCGAGGGAGTCTCGTGGCGCACCTGCCCGAAGTCCGCGACGGTCGTCTCCAAACCCTCGAGCATGCTGTCCGCCCCACTCCCGCCACCACCGGGCGCTTCATCGACGAGACTCGTGGTCTCGATCTCCAGCGACTCGTCCGGCTCCGGCACGACCTCCTCAATGAGCTTCTCGGCAACCGGTGGCGGGGGCGGCTCCGGCGGCGCCGCTTTGGCGGCTGGGGCCGGCGCCTTGCTCCCTTTGGGTGCACTCGGCGCGTCGAGATCGAGAAAGACGAGGCTCGAGGTCTTCCGCTTCCCTGACTTGGAGAGGTCGTGGTGGTCTCCACCGGCAGGCGGCGCGGTTCTCGGCGGCGGCGTGTTGACCCGCGCGGACGAGCCGCGCTTGCCGGGATCGGCGCCATACATCTTGAGATGCTCGGAGAGCATTTCGCGCAACGACGCGCTCTCCGGCGAGATGTCGGTGAATTCCTTCAGCGCTGCAAACGCGTGCTCGATCTTCCCGACCTTCTGCATCCGTTCAGCGTATTCGACGAAGTTCTGTTTCGCCTCCGACATGAACCCCTTGGCGCCGTACAGCTTCGCCAGTTTCAGATACGTCGTCTGCCGTGCCGGAGCGTTGCGCAGCACCTTGTTGCACATCGCGATGGCGTTGTTGTGAAAGCCGAGCTCGGCGTATTTGTCCACCGCCTGGTCGTAGTAATCCGCCGCCAGACCGGGGTCCTTCAGCTTGATGTAGAGATCGCCGATACGGTTGTAGATGGAGAGATCAGGATTCGTTTCGTCCTGATTGTTGAGAACCTCGAGCCAGATCTCCACGGCCCGCTTCGGTTCCTTGGCCTCGAGACCCTTCGCCTTTTCTTTGAGCTGCTCGAGCTTTGACATATGGACCGACTAAGATATCGGGGCCGCCTAGGCGGGACAAGCCGAACCTGCTGTCCAGACGGCGCTTACGACATCCTTCCCCATCCAGTAAGCGACCTCCCGCCAGTCGTCAACCGCCACGGCGATGAGATCCGCGACACATCCCGCGGCGATCTGGCCCCGGTCGGCGGCGAGTCCGAGTGCGGCGGCGGCATTGATCGTCACCGCCGTCACAACTTCCGCGTGACGTAGCCCAAGTTGCGAGACGCCCAGCGTCATGACGAGGGGGAGGCTCACCGTGGGCGACGTGCCCGGATTGAAGTCCGTGGCCAGCGCGACCGCCGCCCCGGCGTCGATCAAACGACGGGCGGGCGCCTGCGATCGCTTGCCCAGAAAAATCATCGTGGCGGGCAGCAGCACGGCCACCGTCGTGCTGGCGGCGAGTGCGCGGATGCCCGAATCGGAGATGGCGGCCAGATGATCCGCCGACAACGCGCCCAGCTCGACTGCCAGCTCGGCGCCGCCCGAGCCCTCGAGCTCATCGGCGTGCAGCTTCACGGCAAAGCCGTGCCGCCGCGCGGCCGTGAGAATCTGCCGACTCTCCGCGACGGTGAAGACGCCGGGTTCGCAGAACACATCACAACACCGCGCCAGACTTTCGCGCGCTACGGCCGGAAGCATTTCCTCACAGACCAGCTGCACGTAGTCCGCGCGGTTGTTGCGATACTCGGGTGGGACCTCGTGCGCGCCGAGAAAGGTCGGGATCAGCGTGGCAGGCAATTGCTCGCTCAGCCGCCGGATCACCCTGAGCTGCTTCAGCTCGGCGTCGAGCTCCAGACCGTACCCCGATTTCACTTCGATCGTCGTCGCCCCGTGCGCAATCAACGTTTCGAGACGCGATCGCGTGAGCGCCTCGAGCTGCGCTTCGGACATGCCGCGCACGTCACGAACCGACTGCAGGATTCCGCCGCCGGCCGCGGCGATGGCCTTATAGTCGACGCCGAGCGCGCGCCGCTCCTGGTCATCGAGCCGAGGCGCGCCGAAGACGCCGTGGGTGTGACAATCGATGAAACCTGGGAACAGGACACCATCGATTTCCACGACGTTCGCGCCGCCGCGTGGAGCCTCGGCGCGCGATCCGACCCACGCAATGCGGTCGCCGTCGATAAGCACGGCCGCATCGGACAGCACTTCGACGTCCGTCATTTCACGCCCCCGGCGGGCGCGCGCCGGACCGCGACACGTCACGACCTGCCGCGCGCCGACGAGCAACGTCTTCAGTCGAGATCCCCCCCACCGGCCATTGGCAAATGGATGTGATGGCGCCGCGCCGTTTCGACCGCTTCCGGATAGCCCGCGTCGGCATGACGGGCGACGCCGATGCCGGGATCGTTCGTGAGCACACGCGCGAGCCGCTTGCCCGCAGCGTCCGTCCCGTCGGCGACGATGACCTGACCGGCATGCAGCGAGTTCCCAATGCCGACGCCGCCGCCGTGGTGGAAAGAAACCCACGAGGCGCCGGATGCCGTGTTGAGCAACGCATTGAGAATCGCCCAGTCCGCGATGGCATCGGAGCCATCGCGCATCCCCTCGGTCTCGCGGAACGGTGACGCGACCGATCCGGTATCGAGGTGATCGCGACCGATCACGATCGGCGCAGAGACCTCGCCGCGTCGCACCAGATCGTTCAACGCGACGCCGAACGTCGCGCGCTCCCCCTGCCCCAGCCAGCAGATCCGCGCCGGGAGACCCTGAAACGCGACACGTTGCTGAGCCAACGTGATCCAACGTTTGAGATGCGCGTTGTCAGGAAACAGCTCCAGCACCAGTTGGTCGGTGCGATGCAGATCCTTCGTTTCGCCCGAGAGCGCCACCCAGCGAAACGGACCCTTCCCCTCACAGAACAGCGGCCGGATGTATTCCGGCACGAAGCCGGGAATCGTAAACGCGTCGGCCACTCCCGCCTCACGGGCTTCGGTGCGGATGTTGTTGCCGTAGTCGAATGTGACCGCGCCGCGTTCTTGAAATGCCAGCATCGCGCGCACGTGGGCGCTGATGCTCGCGCGCGCACGCTTCACGTAGTCGTCAGGAGATTGGCGCCGCAGCTCCGCCGCCTCCGCCAGCGTCAACCCGCTCGGGACGTAGCCATTCAATGGATCGTGAGCGGACGTTTGGTCCGTAACGACGTCGGGAGCAAAACCCCGGGTGATGAGCTCGGGCAGGACATCGGCGCAGTTGCCGACCAGGCCGACGGACACTGCGCTGCCGCGTCGTCTCGCGTCTTCACACCACGCCAGCGCCTCGTCCACCGACGACGTGGCGCGGTCGAGATAGCGCGTCTGCAGACGCCGTTCCACGCGGGACGGATCGACCTCGACGGCGAGGCAAATTCCTTCGTTCATGGTCGCCGCCAGCGGTTGCGCACCGCCCATGCCGCCCAATCCACCTGTGAGCACAACGCGGCCCTTGAGCG
This sequence comes from Gemmatimonadota bacterium, assembly GCA_003221075.1. Classification (GTDB taxonomy): domain Bacteria; phylum Gemmatimonadota; class Gemmatimonadetes; order Gemmatimonadales; family GWC2-71-9; genus 20CM-2-65-7. Next base: position 5,859 of record QHUF01000046.1, on the reverse strand, counting down.
ATCCACCGAAGTGGCGGGCGCCCACAGCACCCAGTGTTTCGTACGTGCCTTGCAGGATTCCCTGCGTCCCGATGTAGATCCACGATCCCGCGGTCATCTGGCCATACATGATCAGCCCGCGGCGCTCGAGATCGCGAAACACTTCCCACGTTGCGAAGCGGCCGACGAGGTTGGCGTTGGCGATGAGCACGCGCGGTGCGTCAGGGTGCGTCGTGAAGACGCCGACCGGTTTCCCCGATTGCACGAGCAGCGTCTCGTCGTCGGCAAGCGCGCGCAGGGTCCGGCAGATCGCGTCGAACGACGCCCAATTCCGCGCCGCCTTGCCGGTGCCGCCGTATACGACCAGGTCGTCGGGTCGTTCCGCAACGTCCGGGTCGAGGTTGTTCATCAACATCCGCAGGGCCGCTTCTTGAACCCATCCCTTGCACGATTTCGTGGTCCCGCGCGGGGCCTTCACGACGCAAATCTCCCCTCACGAATGCGTGCCGCGACTTTTTCGATATCGGCCGTGAGGGGCCGGTCTCCCGTCAGCGCGGCGGACTCCTGCCGCACGGCGGCCTGGAGCCGCGCGACGGCCTTGGCGGGCCGTAACGGCTTCAAGTACTCGAGTCCCTGCGCGCCGGCGAGCAGCTCGATCGCGACGATGCGCTCGGCGTTGGCGAGGATGCGTCCCGCTTTCCACGCAGCGGTCATCCCCATCGGCACCACGTCTTCCTGGTTTCCTTCCGTCGGTACCGACTGCACGCTCGCCGGAGTCGCGAGCACACGGCAATCGGCGACGAGCGCCGCGGCCGCGATCTGCGCGATCATGAAGCCCGATTCGAGCCCGGGGTCGTGCGCGAGAAAGGCCGGCAGTCCCGACGACAAATCGGGGTTCACTACGCGCTCGAGACGCCGCTCGGCGAGGCCGGCAAGCGTGGTCAGCGCGATCCCGATCACGTCGAGCGCGAGCGCGATGGGCTGCCCATGGAAGTTTCCCCCCGACAGGACATCGTTGCCGAAGACGAGTGGATTGTCCGTCGCCGCGTTGAGCTCGGTCGTCACCAGCCGTTCGGCGAAGGCGAGCCCCTCCCCCACGGCGCCGAGTACCTGTGGCGTGCAACGGAGCGAGTAGGCGTCCTGTACCCGGGGATCGTTGTCGCGATGCGACTCGCGGATTTCACTGTCGGCGAGCAAGTCGCGCAGCAACGCCGCCGAGCGCTGTTGCCACGGGTGCGGGCGGGCGTCGTGGATGCGGGCGTCGAAGGGATCGGGCGAACCGCGGACCGCCTCGAGACTCATCGCGGCGGCGGCGTGAGCGCTCCGCCACAGCATCCAGGCGTCCGCCACGAGCAGCGCGGCAAGACCGGTCTGCGCCTGCGTCCCGTTTACGAAGGCCAATCCTTCTTTGGCCTCGAGCGTGATGGGACTTGGGACCTTCACGTCCCCCTCGCCAATCATCGCCAGCGCGAGGTGCGACAGCGGTGCAAGGTCGCCGGAGGCACCTACGCTTCCCTGTGACGGCACGGTGGGATGGAGCTTGCGGTTCAACATGTCGACCAGAAGCTCGGGAAGGACCGGCCGCACCCCACTCGTGCCGCGCACGAGGACGTTCGCCCGCAGCAGCATCATCGCGCGGACGGCATCGGGCGGGAGGGGTTCGCCAACGCCGGACGCATGGCTGCGGATGAGATTGAGCTGAAGCTGGCGGGCCTGCTCCGGCGGGATGCGTACGTGCGCGAGCTTTCCGAACCCGGTGTTGACGCCGTAGATCGTCTCGCCGCGGGCGACGGCCGCTTCCACGGCCTTGCGAGACTGTTGTACGGATGCGAGCGCCCTGG
>QHUF01000046.1:0-4010 GCA_003221075.1 Gemmatimonadota bacterium | reverse complement strand
CAAGCGTGACGGGGGGGGGCTTCGACATGAGAACCAAAGCTAAAGCGCCGGAGTGGCTGTTGCGACCACTCCGGCGCTGTAGCGGACCCGGACTCCCTATTTCGAGCCTGAAACCCCGGTGCCAATCGCCATGGCGGTCGACTGCCCGGCACGAATCTGCAGCTCAGGATTGCCCGGATCGGTCTGGAAACTCCAGTCAAAAATCACGTAGTCCCGGCCGACATGCGTCATGCGCAGCGCACCATAGCGCACGGTCGAGCCTTCGACGATCTCAAACACGTAGCCATACGTCGGGACCGCTTGGATGGCATTCCGCGTGTACCCGGTCGCCAACGCGGAATCGATGTTCGTCAGATCCGCGACCTGCCCGTAGATCCCGATCCTCGTCCCGCTGAACACGGGCTCGATCCACATCGTATCGGCGGTGCCGCGTGTGATTCGGAAATCGACATCGGTGGCGCTCCCGCTCTCCACGAGGCCCAGCTCGGAGACCTGACCCCGGCCGTCGCCGTTCACATCGTCCCAGAAGCGGAAGCCCGCCTGGGTGCCGTTGACCTGCAGGGCGTACACCAGCGTGTTACGCGCATCGGGACGGGGCGTGTCCTGACGCAGCGGCGACCACAGGCTCTCGTAACCCTCGCGACTCACGGCGGAGACACCGAAGCAGCGCGGCACGCCATTGCTCAGGGCGCTCGCCAGAAACTCCGGCGCCACGGTCGTGCCTTCGAGCAGCCAGTTTGTGCCGCAGCTACCGGCATCGAGATCGTAGCCGGTGCTGTAAATACGGTACCACTTGAACCGTGTCGGCGCGGTGATGTACGAGCTGTCATCCCACTCGAGGTGGATTGCGCCATTCAAGGAAATCGAGAACAGCCACGCGGGCTGATCGAGCTGCAGACGCTCGTCCACCGTGATCGTGTTGCTGTTGCCACTTTCCTCGCCGACGTCGTTGATGGCCGTCACGAGATACTGCAGATGGGGCACGCCGTTGTCGTGGAATGTGTTGGAGCTGGTCTCGCCGCGCAGGCCGTACGAGCCGCTCGTCGAGGAGCGTGAGTAGATGCGATACCCGGCCAGATTCGCGTCGGTCACGTCGTCCCACATGAGCAGAATGCCGAGGGGGCGATTGGGATCGCCGCTGGGCTCGAGCTCATACGCCAGGTTGGCGGGAGTGGATGGGGCGCCGCCGCCGCCGCCGGGACCGATGACAGACGGCTGGCATGCGACAGACGCCAGGAGAACCAAGGACACGAGCACGCGCATAAGAGCCTCTGGACGGGGGAACGCCCGAGGTGTAAGCACGCCCCATGCCCGAAGCGAAGTGGCTGACTATTAGAGAGTTACGGCAGAGCCGACCGAGGCCGTGTCTCCGCCAGAGGACAACGCCGTCTAGCGCACGTAGGTGTTCTGGTCGTAATCGAACTTGATGTCCGGCTGATCGGTGAGCGTGATGTTGAAGCTGAAGGAAAAGTTACCCGCCGCCGTCTTGTTGAAGCTGAAACTCGCATGCCAGCGTCGCAGATCGCGCTGGAACGAGAGTGAGTGATAGGAAAACTGCCGCGTCCCCATGTCGTACGACGTGCTCCAGTTGGCCGTCCAGTTGCGCGTTGGACTGAAGGCCAGATTCAAGTTGGTCGTCTGCCGCCCCGGGGCGTGGCGCAGCTGTGGCGTGGTGTCGCCGCGACTGCGCGAGCTCGACAACGAAATGCCGAGCGTAAAGCCCTTGCCCCCGCCGTAGCCCCCCGCCCCGCCGCTTCCCATCCCTGGTACGCGCGGCCCGTATGGTATGCGCGAGCTTCCCTGGTAGCGACGGCAGTCGGCGGACGCACCCGCGCATTGTGTCGCGGTCGTGTCTGGCGTTGGCGCGGCAACAGGGTGCGAGCGCAACCCGAACAACCGGCCTAACCCCTGGAGCGTCGCCGGCGTCACGGTAAAGGACGCGGATATCGATTGCAGGAACGGGTCGAACTTCGCGGAATCGGTGCCGACTTGCCCCTTCCAGAGATCGTGGGAGATCGACAGCTGAAAGCTCGGGACCAGGTCGGAGAGGAACGTATTGCTGAGCGTTGCGGTCTGCCAGCCGGTGTGATGCGGCTGCTTGGCCTGCTCGAAGTTGTAGCCGATGCCGCTCGTGCTGATGCTCAGCAGCCGGATCTTGCGCGGCTCCTTCTCGCTCGCCGTGTCGCCCGGGGGGGGCTTCAGCTTGGCCTCGAACGTCTGCGAAAACCCAAGACTGATGGTCTGCTGCGGATCGGTGCGCGAGTTGAGCGCGCGACCGGTGGGGTCGATCGCGTGAGCGAATGCGTCCGACACCTGCACCCCGGGAGCATACTGATAACTGATTTGCGGTGAGATGGAATGCCGGATACGAGACAGCGGCCCGACGCCAGGAAAGAACCCAAAGAACGTCGGTGACACGCTCACACTGAAGGCCGGGCGCTTGCCCTGACGGATGAACTGACCGCCGGTGAACTGATTGCGGATCATGAACGGCCCGGCACTGGTCGTGTTCAGAATCCCTACGCTCGGCTGCAGTTTCCAGGTGCTGGGGAAAAACGACGGCAAGTTGATGCTCGTGTTCCAATCGACGCGCGTCTCGAACGTCTCTCCGTACAGAAGATGCCGGATGGCGCCGGTAGTATCGCGAAGGTCGTACGGCTGACGGCCGTGGACCATGACATCGGTCACACTGATGCTGTTCCCCCAATTCCAGCGGCCCAACCGTAGCGGTGTGCTGAGGCTCATGGTCGTCCGGCGATTGTCGTTGAAGAGCGGCAGCGTGTCGGGCACGAGGCTGTCGCCGGGAACCAGAAGGGTCCCGGTCGCAACGTGGAATTGCTGGTCATTGCTGAAGGTGAATCCCGGAGACCAGGTCATCCACGGCGTGATGTTCACCGCGGACGGCGTCAGGTTGATGGTCGGGAAGGTCTGGCTGACGTTGGCCGTCGAGAGGTCCTGGGAGCGCGTGCCTCCGATATTCAGCGCGCCCCACGAAAACCGCTTGTCGAAGTTCAGACTCGAGCCGATCCGGGCGGTGACTTCCCAGGGGTTGAGCGAATTGCGCGTGATGAGAGTCCCGTTCGTCGAATAGTCGACGTGCGCGTTGAACGACGTGCGCGAGTTGAACCGCTGCGAGTGATTCCAGCCGATCCGTGTATTGACGCCCGGTCGATCGATCTGCGACATCCGCGAGTACGAGAGACTCCCGTCCACAAAGCGGTCGATCCAGTGATACTGCGCCTGGCCGTGCAACTGGACATAGCGGTCGGCGAACCAGTCTCCCGAGAAGGACACGTCGACGTAATCGTTGAGCGCGAAGTAGTAGCCGAAGTCGGAGATGTGCCGCGAGTACCGGCGCGTCGGGCGCACGATATCGTTCAGACCGAAATGCGGGAACAGAATGCCGCTGCGCCGCCCACCGCGAATGTCATTGAAAATGAACGGCAGCCACATGATCGGGACGTCCCGGACGTACAACACCGCCGGCCGCGCCACCATCGTGTTCCTGTTGATCCATTTCGCCTGTCCCGCGGCGAAGTGGTAGTCGGGTACCGGCTGCGGATCGGACGTGATGATCGCCTTGGCGGCATACACGCGCCGTGAGCCGGAATCGGACGCGAGCCCGCGGCCGCGCACCAACCACGTGACGCCACCTTGCTGAAAGTCGGTCAGCGCGTCCCGCACAGTCCCGCGGCGCAGGCAGGTGTCGTACGTCATGCCCTCCCCGATGAGCACCGTGCCCTGATCGAACAGCTGCGGGTCGCCCGATGCGTTGAGCCGGCAGCTCGCCTCGTGATAGCGAATCGAGTCGGCTTGGAGCTGCGTGCCGTCGCGCTCCACGTACGCCTCGCGCCGCAGGAAGATCATCTGGCTGTCGCCCAGGACAACGAAGGTGTCGGACATGTAGTGCGTGATCTGGAAGCCTTGGAGTTTGAGCAGCGAATCCATCACGGCATCGGGCGGGGGAAACGAACGGGTGGGGCCGGTAGGCAGTCCGCTCTTGCGTGCGG
>QHUF01000093.1 GCA_003221075.1 Gemmatimonadota bacterium | reverse complement strand
CAATGCGTCGGATCTGTATCCCGGTTGGTCACCGGACGGCAGCAAGATCACGTTCGAATCTGATCGTGACGGCAACTTCGAGATCTACGTCATGAACGCCGATGGCTCGTCACCGATGAACCTGACGCACAACCCAGCACATGATGAGCACGCACGCTGGTCGCCCCGTGGCAATAAGATCGCATTCAGCAGCGACAGAGACGGCAACTCAGAGATCTACGTGATGCGCAGCGACGGATCGAGGCAAACGCGCCTGACAGACGATCCCGGTGTCGATTATGGACCGGCGTGGTCGCCGGACGCCGAGTCGATTGCGTTCGCGACGAATCGTGACGGCAATTTTGAGATCTATGTGATGCAGTCGGACGGCACCCAGCAGACTCGCGTGACGAATGATCCCGGTTATGACGCCGACCCGACGTGGGCGCGCACCCAGTTCCAGACGGTCCCCCCGCCCGACCTCACGCGCTGTGTCCCATCGGGTACCCAGGACGATATCAACGCGCGGCTGCGTCAGCCTGGCGATGTGGCGGTGCTGTGCGCGGGAGCGATCTTCGAGCTGACCTCGCCCGTCGCGTTCATTGCGGACGGCCAACAGGTCCACACCGAAGGGTTTCCCACGGATGATCGTCGTGCCCGGCTCCGGCTCGCCTCGCCGTCCGCCGTCATGGCGGTCTACATGCTGAATCGCTCGAACGTCGTGCTGAGCAATGTGATCGTGGATGGGAATCAGCCCAACCTCGGGCCGGCACAGGGCCAAGCGCTTGTCCTGGCGGGCGGCTTTGGATCGGGCGAGGTGATCCGCGACATCAAAGCCATCGAGTCCCGGAGCTGGGCCACGATCCAGCTGTTCGAGTCGCTGGACGGCGGGGTTTCGCGGTGCACGAATCCGGTCGTCGAGAACAGCGAGATCCGGTCGGCTTTCGGGAGCGGCATCGCGTTGGCGTGCACCAACAGCGTCGTGCGGAACAACACGATCACCGACATCGGGGCTGTGGGAATCATCATCTTCGGCGCGCCAGGTTCACTCGTGGAAGGCAACATCCTCCGGGCCGAAACCAGGGGGATGTTCAGTGGCATCAACATGGTGGACCCGATCGTCTATAACGGCAACTACACTGGCGTACGGGTGCACGCGAATGTGATCGACGCCGCCGGCGGCACCATTCGGCTCGCCGTGGGGATGGGCTATCGGATCTGGTTCTGCGTGGATCCGAATGACCCCGCCGATTACACGTTCTTCGGCGCCACGGTCACCGACAATATCCTGCGGGGCGAGCACATGGGGTATGGGTTCGCCGTCGATGGTGTCCGCGATTGGACGGTGACGGGGAACCAGGACTTCGCGACGCATTCCGGCACACCATTCGCTATATGCAACGGCCAAGTTCCCTCTCCCCCCGCGGGTTTCCAGTTCCACCAGGTCAGGGCGCAGGGGACCTTTCAGCCCGAGTTCGTCGACGCGATCCTAGAATCCGCCGTCTGGGCGATCAACGACTAAGGCGCGGAGGACTAGCACGAAGCGGATCGGACTGCGGTTCGGGGCGAAGTGAGATGAAGCGTTATCCTGTCGTCCTCTTAATTGTGATCGCGCTGGCGCTCATTCTGTCCGGACTCGCGCCATACGACCGCACCACCTGGTGGCTGGAGATCTTTCCGATCCTGATCGGGGCTCCCATCGTGGTTGCGACCCATCGTCGCTTTCCTCTTACCTCCCTTGTGTACACACTGTTGGCGGTCCACGCGCTCATCCTGATCGTGGGCGGCCACTACACGTACGCCCGTGTGCCCCTGGGATTCTGGCTGCAAGACCTACTCGGCTTGACTCGGAACGACTACGACCGCATCGGACACTTTGTCCAGGGCTTCGTCCCTGCGATCCTGATCCGCGAGATCTTGCTGCGCACGTCGCCGTTGCGGCCCGGCCGCTGGCTGTTCGTCATTGTAACGGCGATGTGCCTCGCGTTCAGCGCGTGCTACGAGTTCTTCGAGTGGTGGTCTGCGGTCGCCGGTGGCCATGCCGCGGACGCCTTCCTTGGTACACAAGGCGACATCTGGGACACGCAGTGGGACATGTTCTCCGCGCTTCTGGGCGCGATCTCCGCACAGCTGCTGCTTGCCCGCATCCACGACCGCAGCCTGGCGAAGCTGCTGGAGCCGCAACCGGCAGCGGCGGGGGCGTGACGCGGAACATGCTTCTATTGGTTCTGATCGTCGTCGTCGGGCCTTTAGTCCTGGCCGGCCAGGCGGACACCACTCGCGCCGCCCCGCGGTTGTATCAGATCAGAGTCAACCAACAGGGCGGCTACATCGACGCGACCGGCCGCGTGATCATCCCCCCCCGCTTCGACGAGGCCGGCGACTTCGCCGAAGGCCTGGCACCGGCTCTCGTCGAGGGGAAATGGGGTTTCATCGACGCCACGGGCACGGCAAGTGGGGTTACATCGATCACACGGGGGCGTGGGTCATCCAACCGCAGTTTTTCGCCAACGGAAACTTCTCGGAGGGCTTGGGTCTGGTGGCGACCGCCTGCCAATCCGACCCCCACGGCGACCCCAGGTTGTCGTCGATCTGTTTCCCAGACAAGCACGGCTACATCGACCGTACTGGCAGGTTCGTGATTCAACCGCGGTTCCGGATGGCCTACGACTTCGCGCAGGGCCTCGCCGCGGTAGAGGTGGGGAACAAGACCGGCTTCATCGACACCACCGGGGCGTTGGTCATCGCAGCGAAATGGAAGACGGGCGCCCATCCGAGGTTCGCCGACGGACGGGCGCTGGTACAGATCGGTGACAAGTGGGGCTACATCGATCGGACCGGGCGCCTCGTGATCCAGCCCCTGTCCCGCATTGCCGTGGATTTTTCCGAGCAACTGACGTTGGTCGAGGTCGACCACAGGTGGGGATTCATCGACACGACCGGTGCGATCGCCATCGCGCCGCAGTTCTACCTCGCAATGCCGTTCTCCGAGGGTTTGGCCGCAGTGCAGGTTAGTCCCGGCATGTGGGGTTATATCGACCGCTCGGGCCGGATCGTCATGGAGCCTCGGCGGCGTATCTTCGCCTCGCCGTTTGCAGGTGGGTTAGCGCGGGTCGTGGAACAGGATGGGTCCCGCTATATCGACCGCACAGGGAACATCGTGTGGGCGGAGTCGCTCCGCACCCGAGTTGCCCAGCGGCCACCCCCGCCAATCGCGCCACCCGCGGCGGACACGACGCCCCTTGGCGGTAGGGGATCGTTCGTGGACCGCGTCGCTGCCGCCGTGGATCGCGCCGAATCCGCTGAGGCCGGCCGGCCCGTCGATCGCGCCATCGAGCTGATCATGCAGGACGCAGCCAAGGCCGCCACGCAGTTGCGCACCTACCTGGACAAGCAACCCAACGACGTTCGGGCCCTGATCCTCTCTGTGCGGCTGGGCAGGGTCCGACAGGTCACGCAGCCGATTGTTACTAGGGGCGGCGACTCAGTGCCGACCTTTGCGTCGCTGGCCGCCGAGTATGCGCCACACCACGCGGCGTTGAATCGGGCGCTGGCGTTGGAGCCCAACAACGCCGAAGCGCACTACTGGAAGGCGCGGCTCTTTGGCCTGAGTCATGACTGGATGGGCATGCTGTATGGGCTCACCCCGCCGCCGGCAGCGGAGCTTGCGCTCGCTCGGGCGTACGCGGACTCGGCCGTCCGTTTCGGGCGGCGCGCAGTGGAGCTGACACCCGACCGGGTCCCGTACCGCGAGGCGCTGGCGATCTACCTGATCCTCAGTGAGCAGGAGCGCGAAGCGGCGGCGGTGCTGCGGGAGGTCGCCGGCGGGCACCACCCCATGGCGACACTGCTGGCTGACTGGGAAGCGATTCCGGTACCGGCCGGCGCGGTAGCGCTCAGCGGAGAGGCGCGCGGCATGGCCCGGATGTGGATGGAAGAAGGGACGATACCCGACTATCCGTTTTTGCGAGTCCGCATGTACCTCGTCATGATGCCGGCCGACAGCCTGCAAGCCTTCTATCGGACGCGCTGGCCGGACTTTCGGCTCATCCCGGCGGAAGACGAGCGGAGCGGCACTACTCGGGTGCGCAGTTTCGTGCAGCATCTCAAATGGCGGGGTGAAGGGTTCGTCCCGGCGCGGAATAAGAAAGACATTCCGGATGAGCCGACCGAGGGCGTGACCGTCGCGCTGATCGAGGTCACAAACCCGCCATCGGAGGTACGTGAGAAGTTCCCGGCCCCGGTGGGGAAGGTGTTTTGCTCGTTGTCCTTCATCAACGTGCGGAGGTTCGATGCGCGTTGAGCCTACGCGGTTGACACTCCTCGCGGTTGCGGTACTCGCGAGTTCAACGCGCGCCCAGGTGGTCCGGTCTGATACGGTGACGTTTGCCGCGGTGAGCGTGGGTGGCATCCACACCTGTGGCGTCGCGGCTGGGGGCGTCGCGTACTGTTGGGGCTGGAACACGCGAGGCCAACTCGGCGACGGGACCAGTGGGACCGAGCGGTGGGTTCCGGTTCGGGTCGTCGGCGACGCACGCTTCGCGGCGGTGAGCGCGGGGGATCGCTACACCTGCGGGCTCACGACCACGGGCGCCGCGTACTGCTGGGGCTTGAATGGTTGGGGCCAACTCGGCGACGGGACCACGACCGATCGCTCGAGCCCCGTGCTCGTGGCGGGTGTCTTGAACTTCAAGCTAGTGGCGACGGGGTTTCGCCAAACCTGCGCGATCGCGGTGAGCGGCGCCGCGTATTGCTGGGGCTTGAATCGAGCTGGACAACTCGGCGACGGGACTACGACCGACCGGTCAAGCCCCGCTCGCGTCGCGGGCGACTTGACCTTTTCCGCGGTGAGCGCCGGCGACTTTCACACCTGCGGCGTCACGACGGCGGGCGCCGCCTATTGTTGGGGCGCGAACGGCGATGGTCAACTCGGCGACGGGAGCACCACGAATCGCTCGACCCCTACTCCCGTGCGTGTGGTGAGTGGCGTGACCTTTGCCGCGGTGAGTGCGGGTGGTTTTCACACTTGCGGGATTACACCTGACGGCGCCGCCTATTGCTGGGGAGCCAATGGCGAAGGCCAACTCGGCGACGCGTCCGCGGACGGTCGAACGCAACCGGTGCGCGTCGCGGGCGGCGGGAGCTACGCCGCCGTCAGTGCCGGAAACAGCCATACGTGCGCGATCACGGCGGTGGGCGCCGCGTATTGCTGGGGCCTCAACGTACAGGGTCAGCTCGGGGACGGAACCACCGAGAGCCGGCGGCGCCCTGTGCCGGTCGCGGGCGACATCCACTTCGTTGCGATCGAAGCAGGCGGAAGCGGCCAGGCCCTCGGCTTCCACAGCTGTGGGCTGACAGTCGCCGGCGCCGCCTATTGCTGGGGACAGAATGCGAGGGGTCAGCTCGGCGACGGGACCACGCAGGACCAGACGCGCCCTGTGCCCGTGGCGCAGAACCGAGCGGGCGCGGCGATTCCGCCTCCACTAGAAGGGGAAGCGGCGTATGTCGACGCGATGGAGGCCGATCTGAGAAACCTCGTCCTCGCCGAGGAGATGTTTTTCGCGGATTCGGTCAAGTACAGCTCGAAGATTGGCCCCGGTGCAGTGGACTTGCGCCTGAGCGAGGGGAGCACCCTGCTGAGCCTCCAACTCACCCAAGATGGCTGGACCGCCAGAATGGGCCACGCCTACACTCAAACAGTCTGCACCATGTTCGTGGGCTCTACGCCGCTCCCGCCGGCGACGAAGGAGGGCGTCGCGACCTGTAAATGAGGTGGCAAGAGGCTCGCTTGACGGAGTCAGCTCCTCCGGGAATCTTCCGCCCAACCGATGATCCCTGCTCGAGAAGCGCTGGCGCGCCTGCGTGAGGGGAACCGGCGCTTTGTTGAGAACGGAGCAGCCTCAGGAGGCCGTCCCGGCGCGGGGCAACAGCCGTTCGCCATCGTGCTTGGGTGCTCCGACTCCCGCGTTCCGTCGGAGCTCATCTTTGGGCAGGGCTTCGGCGACCTGTTCGTGATCCGCGTCGCCGGCAACATCGTC
>QHUF01000045.1 GCA_003221075.1 Gemmatimonadota bacterium | reverse complement strand
CGGCCGAGGTGCGATACTTCGCCAGCAGTGCTCCGCGGTTCACCTGAGCGGCAGGCGGAAGATTCGCGCCGCGCCGTACGCCGATCACGATGAACTTTCCCGCCGCCTGCTCCGGCGTCAGCTGTGTGCTGTCGCCGAGCACGCCGGCGTACACGACCTGCGCGCCATCGAAATTCCGCGTGGCGGTTCCCGGATCGCGCGGTACGAAATCATCCCACGGGCGCAGGGCCCTGCCGTCGACCGAGAGTCCGGAGCTTGCATCGAGCTGCCGCTTGACCAGCGGGACGTTCTGGAAATAGCCGCCGGAGTCACCCGCGGGCTGCAGCCCCATGCGTTTGACCTCCGACGCGATATATGCCGTGGCTTTGAGATTGTATTCGCTGCCGGCCAAGCGGCCCATCATCGAATCGTCCGCGTAGAGGTACAGACGAGTCATGAGGTCCGCCGGCGTGATCGCCGTTTGAGTACGGGCGGGCGCGTGCTTCATGGGAAGCGCCGTTCCGGTCTGCGCCCTTGCTTGAGCTCCTGCCGTGAGCGCGACGCATGCACCGAGGACTACGAACCGACCAGCTGCCTGCATGGGACTGTCTCCAAAAGAGAGGAGGAAGACATGCAACTTCGCCGATTGGTTGCGCCGTGTCACGTCGGGGTCTTGTTAGGGGCTGGGGGCGCAGAGGCCGCTTTGCGGCGGCGCAACACCGAACGGGCGAGGATCCCGAGACCAGCCGACTGACCCTCGCGCCGCGGCAACGCACGGTAGAACAGGATCACAAGCACCCACGTCAGCCAGCTCGCCCGCTCGCTCCAGCTCAGCGACCGCAGCAGGAACCACGGCTGGGTGAACGCCGCGGTGCAGGGCTGCCAGTCGCCCTGCACGAGCGCGAGCGGCCGGGCAAAGACGCGATTGGTATGAAAGCCCTGCGCGCCGGGCTGCGAAACGTTCCATACGCACGTCACCCGGCCCCAGCCGTGATTGTCACTCGCGCCGACAACCATCAAATCGTGGCTCCCGGCGAGGGCGAGCACCTGGCGCCGGAGGTCGGACGGGAAGCCCAGGGCCTTCGGCGCGCAGTTCACGATCTCGAAGCCGTCCACGCCGGCCAGCACGAACGCGCCGAGATCGTCCCAATGGTAGCGCCAGTACTCGGGAAGCGAGGCGATGCCGAGTCCGCCCTGGCGTTCGATCGCGCCGAAGATCCGTATCATCCGCGCGGTGCTTCCCTGGAAGCTGTCGCGCGGCAACGCCTCGACCGGCCCGATCGCCACGACGTGTTGCTGGTGCACGCTCCATTCGACGCCCGGCAACAAACTGATGGACGTCCCCTCCGGGACGGGCAGCGAGCCGTCGTACACGATGTTGTGGTCGGTCACATACGTCGCTTCATACCCCTGGCGCTCGTGCCACGCGGCGAGCTTGGCGAGGGTCCAGCCGGGGCGACCGTCGTGCGACGCGTTGGTGTGCGCGTGATAGTCGATCGCGGTGCCCGGGCCGTCGTGGACGAGGCGCGGGATGGGACGCGGCAGGACGAGCGCGGCGACGACAAGGACGACCAGCACCGCGGGGCCGAGCAACGACGTGGCCACCACGCGGCGCCAGCCGTGGGAGTCACTCGACGCGCGGACCGCGCCCCACGCGGCGAGGAGCAACATCCACACGGTGAGCGCCCATACGGCGCGCGGCAGGCTGAAGAACGTGAGCCCGTCGAGAGTATTGGAAAGCGGCGCGAACATGACGTAGAGGATCGGGCGGTCGAGATCGCGCAGCAGGTTCACTCGCAAATTCCCCGCATGTCGGGTCGGGTAGAAGCTAGTGGTCAGCGGCCCACCACGCGATGACGAGTATGAGACCGCTCGGTGAGTTGCCGGATCTCGTGCTCGGTCCCCTGCGCGGGCGTGCCGACAGCGAGTGGGAGCGTGGGCCCGCCGGCAAGTGGACGCCGGCGCAGATCGTCGAGCATCTCGCGCTCGGACTCACGCTGAGCGCGGCGACATTTCAGTCGCGCAGGAACCACGCACCGATGAAGCGGCGGCCCCGCACGCCCGCGGAGCAAATTGCGAGGCTGTTCATTTTTGGATTGCGCTGGTTTCCGCCGGGCCGCAAGTCGCCGGAGCGCACCACGCCTCCTCCGCAGATCAATCGCGCCACCGCGGAGGCGCATTTCCTGGCCGGAATCGAGGCGTGGGATCAGGTAGACCGCGCGCTGTTGCCGGAGCGACGCAACAATCTCTTCGTGAAGCATCCGCGGATGGGCGACCTGACCGTCGAGGAGTGGATGCGCTTCCACATGATCCACGCGCGCCACCACGCCCGGCAGATTCGCGAACGCATCGGTCTGTGAGCCGGAAGCGGGAGAAGGAGAAGGTCGTCATTCGCGTGCCGAACCCGAAGGCGCCGGTGAAAGAGCGCTTGAAGACCCCGTCACACAAAGTCCACCGTTCCAAAAAGGCGTATCGCAGGCGCGAGAAACACCCAAAAGCGCCTGGCCTCGACTAAATTTCGCGTATAATGTCTGCCGTCGCTGACGCCAACCGCGGGGATTTCACCGCCAACCCCCGCGTGCTCGTCGTTACCCTCATGGCGGTGTTCGTCGGTGCGGCCAGCGCGTTCGTTGCGCTCGCGCTCACCAAGCTGATCGGCTTCTTCACCAATCTCTTCTACTACCAGCGCATCGCGACCGGCGATTTCACGTCGCCGGCGGGCCATCATCTCGGCGTGTGGTCGGTGTTCATCCCGGTCATCGGCGGCCTGCTCATCGGCCTGATGGCGCGCTACGGCTCGGAGAAGATCCGCGGCCACGGGATCCCGGAAGCGCTCGAAGCGATCCTCATCGGCCGCAGCCGCATGGAAGCCCGAGTGGCCGTCCTGAAGCCGCTCTCGTCGGCGCTGTCGATCGGAACGGGCGGACCGTTCGGCGCCGAAGGTCCCATCATCATGACCGGCGGCGCGTTCGGATCGCTGTTCGCCCAAGGGTTCCATATGTCGGCCGCCGAGCGGAAGACGCTGCTCGTCGCGGGCGCAGCGGGCGGCATGTCGGCGATTTTTGCGACGCCGGTGGCCGCCGTGTTACTGGCCGTCGAGCTGCTGCTGTTCGAGTGGAAGCCGCGCAGCTTCATCCCGGTCGCGAGCGCCGCGGCGGTGGCGGGTGCGTTGCGGGTGCCGCTCATGGGCGTGGCTGCCGATCCACTGGATGTGGTGGCCCGCGTTGGGGGGACTGGTGGTAGGGATTGGGGGCTTGTTCTATCCGCGCGCGCTGGGTGTGGGCTATGACGTCATTCGCGACCTGCTGAATGCGCGCTTGATCGGGATATTCCTGCTCGGCCTCCTGATCACGAAAGCCCTGATTTGGGCCATCGCGTTGGGGTCGGGAACGTCGGGCGGCGTACTTGCGCCCTTGATGATCATGGGCGGCGCGCTCGGCGCGCTCGTCGGTCCCTGGCTACCGGGGGGGGATCCCGGCGTCTGGGCGGCGCTCGGCATGGGCGCGATGCTAGGCGGGACGATGCGGGCGCCGTTCACCGCGATCGCGTTCATGCTCGAGGTGACCCACGACGTCAATCTGCTCCCCGCGATGCTGGTGGCGTGCGTCGCCGCAGATGCGGTCACCGTCCTGCTCATGAAACGGTCGATTCTCACCGAGAAAATGGCCCGTCGCGGCCATCACGTGATGCGCGAGTATATCGTCAATCCGCTGCACCTGATGCGTGTGGCCGACGTGATGGAGAAAGATATTCCCACCGTCCCCGCGTCGCTTCCGGTCGATGGCCTGTTCCAGCGATTGGCCGACGAAGATCCGGTGATGGCACGCCGGCACGAGTGGGCCGTGGTCGATGACGCCGAGCGTCTCGTCGGGCTCGTCACGCGCGGCGACCTCGTGCGCGCGTTGGAACGGGAAGACAGCGAAGGAGCGACGATTCTCGATCTGGGCAGTCGCCGCCTCGTCGTCACGCATACCGATGAATTGCTGGAAGAAGCAACCGCCAAGATGATCGCGAACGACATTGGACGACTGCCCGTGGTGGATCGCGCCGACCCGACTCGACTCGTGGGACTTTTGGGTCGAGCCGGAGTCATGGCGGTGTGGTTGCACGCGACACGGGAGGAGCAGACACGCGACTCCGGCTGGCTGAGCAGGTTCGCCAAGCGAGTGCGCAGAAGGGTCAAGGGTAACGGCGGGGAATGACGGAGACGCACACCTACCAGCTGACCGGCTATAGCCCCACGCCTGGAACCGCCACTGTTAACGTCCGTTCGCGTGCCGCCACTGCCAGCGGGCCCTGCGGATCTCCTAGAAAAAGCAAGACCCGTATCACGGCCCACTCCTGGCGAGTTGGATAGCAATACAGTAAGCTCCACGCCCTCGGACGCAACAGTTTCGCGGAGGTGCGATGCGCTTGCTCGTGGGAATCGTTGCCGTGCTTGCCCTCGCGACCGTGTCCGCCGCCAGTCGCGTGGCCGGCAAGATCGTGATTCTCGAAAAGAACAACAAGCCCTCGTCGGACCTGAGCGACGCGGTGCTCTATCTCGAATCGCCCGCCGCGGTGGCGACGGCGGCAAACCCGGCTACCGTGGAAATCGCCATCACCGACAAGAAGTACGCGCCGCACGTGGTGGTCATCCCCGTCGGCTCGACGGTGCGCTTTCCCAATCACGATCCATTCAACCACAACGTCTTCTCCGTCAGCGAGCCCAACAGCTTCGACCTCGGGCTGTACGGCCGCGGCGAGGCGAAGAGCTACACGTTCGAGCATCCCGGTCTCGTCCGCGTCTACTGCAACGTGCATCCGCGCATGGTGGCGTACGTTTGGGTGATGGCGAACCGCTATTACGCCCAGCCCGCGAGCGACGGTAGCTTCACGATCGAGAACGTGCCCGCCGGGCGATATCGGCTGCACGTGTGGCACGAGCGCATCCCCAGCGAGGTCGTGAAAGACGTGTCTGCCAGCGTCGCGGAGTCCGACCTCCAGATTGCCCTGAACGCGCGCGGCTACAAGTGGCAGCCCCACCGTAACAAGTACGGGGACGACTACCCGACGAATGCCGGGCTCGAGCGCTACTAGACCGGCCCCCGCCCCCGCCGCCGCCCCCGCCCCCCCGTTCGGCCTGACCGCGAAGATCTTTCTCGCGTCTGCGCTGCTCGTCGTGGCGGTG
Organism: Gemmatimonadota bacterium; assembly: GCA_003221075.1. GTDB lineage: Bacteria > Gemmatimonadota > Gemmatimonadetes > Gemmatimonadales > GWC2-71-9 > 20CM-2-65-7. The sequence goes on along the minus strand of QHUF01000045.1, from coordinate 11,562 downwards.
CTCGGCATCACGTTCGGAGTCACGTCGGTCAAGGCGCACCGGACCGCCGATGCGTCGATTCACCGCGCGCTGCTCTCGACGCGCCGGGCGGTGGACGACTATCTCGCCGCTCGCACGCGCACGCTGGGGCGCGCGAGCACGGTTGCGACGGATGTCCCGCAGTACCGGCAGCGCCTGCTCGATCAGCGCGCGCGGGCCGAAGCCCTGGATCAGGCCGACGACATCCGCGGGCTCATCGACGCGGCGTGGGTGCTGGTCACGAACAGCGATGGCGTCCTGATCGCGCGCACCGACTACCGCGAGCAGTATGACCGCGATCTGTCGGTCGCCCCACTCGTCGCCGATGCGCTGAGCGGCGAGCAGACCAGCGGCGCGTGGCTGGACGATGTGCGGGGCGCGATGTTCATCGCCGTCGGCACGCCGCTGCGCGATCGTCCCACATCGGCGCCACTCGGTGCGCTCGTCGCCACCTACCAGATCGACGACTCCCTCGCCACCGCCATCAAGCAGGCCACGACCTCCGACGTCGTGTTCTTCGCGCTCGATACGCTCAACCAGCCGGTCGTGGTCGCGAGTACCGTTCCCGCGCAGGATATCGCACCGGCGTTGCGGAGCACGGTGAAGACGGACGCGCTCGCGGCGGACAGCGGAGGCGAGGGAATAGCGCTCGCGGCGGAGCTGGGGAACCAGCATCTCATCGGCCTGGCCGGGGCAATTCGCTCGCCCAGTGGTGACGTGCGCGGCGGCTTCGTCGCGCTGCGCTCGCGCGAGTCTGAGCTCGCGGCGTTCAACGCGCTGCAGCGGACGATGCTGTGGGCCGTCGCGCTCGGCGTCGTGCTGGCGTTGATTTTCGCCTTCGTCCAGGCACGTCAGATCACGGGGCCGGTCCGCCGGCTCGCGCTCGCCACGCGCAAAGTGCAGGACGGCGATTACAGCGTGGACATCGCCGTGAAGTCGCGTGACGAGATCGGCATTCTGTCGCAGGCGTTCCGAGCGTTGGTCGAAGACCTCAAGGCCAAAGCCGCGCTCGTCGACTACATGATGCAGACGTCAGGGGGCGCGCCGACGCAGCGTATCGACACCATGCCGACCGCGGTCCGCGCCGTCGGCGGCGACCAGCTGCGGCCGGGCGCCACGTTCGCCGGGCGCTACGAGGTCAAGGAGATGATCGGCGCCGGCGGCATGGGCGTCGTGTACCGGGCATTCGACCGCGAGCTGCAGGAGCCGATCGCCATCAAGACGCTCAAGCCGGAGGCGATGGCTGGCGGCAGCGCCGGGCTCGATCGCTTCAAGCAGGAAATCCGTCTGGCGCGGCGCATCGCGCATCGCAACGTCGTGCGCACCTACGACCTCGGCGAGCAGAACGGGATGTACTACCTGACGATGGAGTACGTCGAGGGCACATCGCTCAAGCAATTGATTGTTTCGCGCGGCAAGCTGCCCGTCGCCGTGACGCTGACCGTCGGTAAGCAGCTGTGCCGGGCCCTGGAGGTCGCGCACGCGGAGGGCGTGATCCACCGCGACATCAAGCCGCAGAATATCGTTGTGGAGCCGAGCGGATTTTTGAAGGTGATGGACTTCGGCATCGCACGACTCGCCAATCCGCCGAAGGGCAAAGGTCTCACCGAGGCGGGCACGTCGATCGGGACGCCGGACTACATGTCGCCGGAGCAGCTCTCGGGTGCCGAGCTCGATCCGCGCAGTGACCTCTATGCCGCGGGCGTGGTGCTGTTCGAGTGCCTGACGGGTCGCCTGCCGTTCGAGGCGGAGACGACGTGGGCGTTAGTCGCGAAGCATTTGGAGGAAGAGACGCCAGACCCGCGCAAGTTCAACGCCGAAGTGCCGCCCGTCTTGGCGGCGGTGATCTTGAAGGCGATGGCCAAGAATCCCGCGGATCGCTACGCCACGGCGACGGAGATGCACGACGCATTGGCGCGACTGGGGTAGCCTCACCCCTGACCACCGCCATGAGACAAGTAAACCTCCAGCGCCCGACGCCGATCACGAACGGGTAAGTAGCCCCGCGTACGCTGCCAGGCCCAGATGCGCAGCTTGGTCATCAACGGAGCTGTTGGAAGCAACTCATCGTCTGACTCCTGTGGCCCGTAGACGCCGGCGATGTCCCCGAGGTCCAGGAGCCTCGCTTCTACCTGATCGAAGAGCTGTAGACAATCGGTCGGGTCGTAACCCACGCGTGTGCAGAGGTCCAACGCATACCTGTCTGCCGCAGACTCTCGCTCGGGACTATAAAAGAAGTGCTGAACCCCATGGACTACCAGGAATATGATCTCGGTAATCCAATTTGCCCCGACCTCTCGAAACCAGCGAGGGAAGTAACGTAGGTGTCCGAGGTCGTGATGCGCGAGTTCGTGCGCGATGACAAACGCTAAAGCCGCCTCACCGGGGCAGTATTCAACTAGGCGGCCAGTGACATAGATAAATCGCCCAGGCGCGGTGAATGCGGTCATGTCACTGAGCAAAATCAGAATGACTTCATGACGGGCAGCTGCTGCGCGCCCAGCCTGCAGACGAGCGGCAATGCTGTCGACCCAGTCTGTGCGCTTGACTATGAAGGCGTCGGCGATCTGCTGATAGAACCAATCGCCGAACTCCACATCGTGTTTGGACATCCCGGATTCGGCACTCGTCATGTTCGGACCACAGATGGATTTTACTACAGACGACGTTGAGCGGCTGCTTAGGGCTTAGGGAATGGTGAATGCGCGGGAAGAATCGATGAGATACGCGGGTGTACGCCTGCTGGTGCGGAAGCAGCGGCAACCGTCGCCGCAACCGGTTCCACGAAGACATTTGTTGCGAGGTTAGAAAGGCTATCGGGCAGATTGGGAGAAAAATAGTCATCGCCATTCACATCGACGGTGGTGGGCTCCCATGGACTCGTACCGCCGCCGTACATGAGGTCTTCAGGTTCAGGCACATGCCCCCAGCTGTTGGCGGTGTGGTGCGGCGCCGCAGAGGACACGATCCCGAGGGTATGGAGCAGGTCGTGCAGCGCGGCAAATTCCCAATACCCGGGGGAGTCATTGGGTCCGCTAGCTAGTTCGCCTGGGCAGGCGCCAAGATAAATCGCTGCTACTTGACCTTCTACTATGGGCGGCCAGGCAGCACCTCCACACACGAAGGCCGCGGTGCCCCCGCCATAATAGATCAAGTACCGCTTGTCTTGCTGAATGACGCCGGCTCCCGCGAGTTCGCGTTCGATTTCGGTCACAACGAATGCGCCGAACAGCCGCATTTCAGAATCGGGGCGGCTGAGCTCAAAAAACGATACGTCGAGGTCTCCCTGGTAGAGATCGAAGCGGATCTGCATTCTCGTGGCGCGAGCTAGCCAGCCCTGGAAGGCCGCCACGGAATTCGCAATGTCCACTTTGGTATCGAGTTCTCGGTCCGTCGCACCACGGGGCAGTACGTAGATGACATGAACCTGAGATCCGGTGATGTCGTCCGGTCGATCGAGCCGTGACCTGACCGCGGGTGATAGATCCATGGAATCCGCGGTCGCGGAGCGCAGTCCTGGCGACGTAAAGGTCAGAGTCTTGGCGCCGTAGCCGCCCGTCAATCGAAGGTCTGTGAAGCGCGCGACGCCGTCTACAGCGTTTACCACGACTGTGCCCAGCAGGTGACCATCGCCAGATGCCAACGCGACGGTTACCGGAACCGCGTCTTTCACCACCCGTCCATAAGAGTCGCGGACTTCGACGATGGGTTGCACGCCGAGTGGTGACCCAATTCTGGCCCCGTTCGGCTGGATCCTGATCTCCAGGTGGGTCGGGCGCGGGAGAAACGCTGCCAATGGTCCTTCGCCCTTGCAGGCAGCGAATACCAGACCCGCGGTGGCAGCGGCTATGCCGAGTGGAACTGTGGCAGCATGAAGGGGCGAACGAGGCATTCCCCATCAACGGCGGCAATGCATATGCCGCCGGCTCACGATGCCGGAGCGCTCCTCGGTGACGTCCTCGACCAACTTTGTGTGGTAGGTTTGCGACAGCTGGCTAGAAGTTCATGTTGCCCGACGAATCTCTGTGATGACGCGCTGGGCGGTTTGCTCGAGCTTGAAGAGTGGATGTTCTGGACGGTGCACGGCGGACGTGGTAATGGGGCCTGAAGTGAGCGTCGCCGAGTCCGTGACGACGTAGAAGATGATGCTTTTCTCTGGCGCCAGTGGAAAGGTGTCGGTGGGCTGGAACTGCCGAATCAAAGACGCAGCGAGCGTCCGGAATTCCGCGGCGGCGGTTCGGACGCTTTCGTGTCCGCCGGCCCCGATGAAGCCGCCCCCCGTGCTGAGGTAAAGACTCGTGGATCCGTCGTCGAAGGCCACCACCGTGGCAACAGCTCCCCCGATATTCCAGTCCATCAGCACGCAACGCGGTACACCGGGCTGGCCGGGGCCGGCTGCCCGAATGAATTCACGAGTGAGGATCTTCTGCCGCAGCATTGCCGTGGCGGCGGCGGCCTGTGGATCCGGGGGCTTCCGCCGAACGCGCCACAGCATGACCGCCAGAACAGCGAGAACGAGGAGAGCAAGGAAGGTGACGCGCACACTCAGTTGCCTATCCGCCGCTCTTCCCGTGCCTTGCTGAGCAAGCGCTCGGCGAAATCGAGACGCTCCTGTGTTTCGGCCAGCTCTTGTTGGAGGTCCTCGACACGATGTTCAACTGCCTCGAGGCGCTCCGTGACGTCGGCCGAGGGTGATTGCGGACGAGCGGCGCGGAGGCGAGCGATCTTGAGGACCGTGAACGCGGGAATCCCTATGAATATGAGAAGCGCGGCAAGAAACACACCTGGTTCCATGTGGCCTTTCCTTCCTAAGTCACGCGCATGTTAGGCGGCGGGACGCCCCAGCGCCAATCTGACTTGACTCAGGTGATGTTCGTTATGAGCGGCGACTTTATCGAATTCGTCCCGCAAGGTGCGCACGCCGTCTACGCTGTGCACGAACTCCAGGTGGCCACTCCGCTCATAGTGCTCACCGGCGTAGTAGATGATTGCGTTGCGAACGGACTCGAACACATGACGGGAGACCTCGAGCGGGACCTGTGAATAGTCCAGTCCCTTCGCCCAGGCATCCTGATCCATCACCCAGACGACCGGACGAGGCTCACTGAGCACTCGCCGGATGCGGTCGAAGAAGACGGTCTCGCTATCAGAGAGGTGGTGCAGGATATGGCCGACTGACCACTTGCCTGGCGCGTAGGTGCGCGCCAGGTCTCCATGGTTGAGCGAGAAGCACTTCAGCGTCTCGTCCCGAGTCCGTTCGAGCTCTTGGATAAAGTGCGTGCGCCCTCCCTCACGCGCGTTAGAGCGCGTCAAGCTGCTTGGACCCATCGGCCAACCGCGTGACCGACGTTCGCTAAGGCGTCATTGCGGCCCGCGACGCCCGCCTCCGTGTCCACGAGATATGCGGCAACGAGTACCGGCCCTCGATTGATTGGCCAAGTGATCGCCACATCGTTCGTTGCGCCGTGCGCGCCCATCCCCGTCTTATCTCCGACTCGCCACGTCGCCGGCAACCCGGCGCGCAGCTTTTCGGCGCCAGTGGTGTTACCGACAAGCCATGCGATCAGCTGATCACGTGCGGCTCGACCAAGATGGTCCCCGAGCAGGACCACGCGCAGATTCGCCACCATCGCGTTGGGCGTCGTGGTATCGCGTGCGTCGCCCGGGATGGCGCTGTTCAAGTCCGGCTCGACACGATCGAGTCGCGTGACGCGATCGCCGAGCTGACGTATGTACGCGGTGAACGACGCCGGGCCGCCCACCGTCTGTAACAGGAGGTTCGCCGCGGTGTTGTCGCTGTATTGGATAGCGGCGCTCACGAGCCCCGATATCGTCATGCCCCCCTCCCGCACGTGAGCGCGAGTTACAGGCGCGTACTCCAACAAATCTGTCTCGCCGTAGGACACGACACGAGACAAATGTTCCGTCCCAGCGTCCGCACGAGACAGGATCTGCGCGCCGAGCAGCCACTTGAAGGTGCTACACATCGCGAAGCGTTCGTCCGCCCGGTACGCCAGGCGCCGTCCGGTCGCAGTATCGAGCACGGCTACGCCAAGACGGCCGGCGACCTGCCGCTCGATGCTGCCAAAGTCCGGAGCGGGGTGGAGCACCAACGGCGACACGAGGCCACCCAGAAGCGCCGCGACGGCGTCTCTACGATGCATAAGGACCTAGTTGGACGACCACGTGAGTGTCAAAAGGATGCGGGTGAAGCTGTCGTAGTACGCAGTGCCGTGCTGATTCGCCGCCGCGATGAGATGACGGCGAACCTCACGCAAGAGAGGAAGGTCTTCCTTCTGCATGACCGTAACCACATCGCGCTCACCGTCCGACACACTGTCAGCCAAGTCGAGAAATGGACTCCAATCTCCAGCGAGGAGCGAATGGAAGACCCTGAGAAAGTCGCTGCGACTGGTTAACGGGCGCCCGGTGCGTCGCTCGAAGAGCGGTGGTCTTCGTAGAAACTCCTCCAACGCTGCTCGGGCGGTGTCCGAGAAACTCGAGGGTGGTAATGCTCGCAGGGCGCGGAGTGCTTCGGGGGTCGCCTGGTTGAGTAGGAGATACAGCGCGTCTTGTCGTGCGGGATCTTGTATCGAGCTGACGAGGCGGATGAGAGCAGGTGTAGCCACAGACTCCGGCATGCTGCCGTACAAGTATAGCGCACCCTCTAGCCTCCGAACTTCGTAGGCACCGTGCTCCGGGAGATAATAGTGTGCATCAGGATAGTGCAGCCACCGATTGGCCGCAGTGGAGATATCGAAACCATCGACGCCACGCTGAGCGAGAGTTTCAACCCAGACGCCGAGGTCAACGTCGTCAAGGCGTGCAGCACTGTAGGCACGGACCTGAATGGCCTTCGCAGCCGGGGAGGAATCGAGAGTCAGAAGTAGATTGCTCCCGTCCACGAGAAAGAGTCCACTGTCTGGCGGTGTTGTTAAACTGGTCCGCAGACACGGGAGCAAGGTCTGGCGATTGGCCTTGACGACATTCCAGAAAGTGTCCAAGGCTGCGGCATGGACTCTCTGCTCTTGATCCGAGAGTTGTGCAGGCCGGAAGCCATAGGTCGCTCGAATCCGGGTGGTGAGTCCTTGACATGAGGACTGTGATTGCCCGCAGGACGAAACCAAGCTCGCAACAGCAGTTACGAGGAAGGGCGTCCTGAATAACGTAGTCTTCAACGGAGCCTCCCCAGTGCGCCGACTACGGATCGCGCTTAAACTGTGGCGCTCTGAAGAAAGATTTATTCCCTAATCTATGCGCGCCGCCAGCTTCAGGCGCTTCTTAAGCGGCCGCTCCGCTGCACCAGCAGAAAGACGAGCGCCGCTACCGCTCCGCCGGCGAGTCCGAACCAGAATGTCCGTTGGTCATGCACAGAGCACAAACTTGAACCATGCGGTCTCGAGAGCAAGGGCTAATGCAAGGACTCGGTATCGTATGGACATCGTGGTGAGCGCGGAGTAGGTGAGAAAAAGCATGTGGCCCGAGAACGGTAGCCAATTGCCAGTGATAAATCGCAGTATGGCGAGGGCGAAAACGCCCAGGTCGAGTGCCCACAGAGTCTCCCACTGCAAAGGCCGTTCGCCAACGCGCATTCGGAGCCACAACGGGCCGATGAAGAACAAGGGCGCGATGTAGAAGATCAGTCCGCGTTGGAGGGGCCAGGGGTTTGCTAACAGCCCCGCGATGATTGCCACCGCGGGGCAGAGGATCGTTGCGTACAGGAGCAACGCTCTGAGCGTTCGGACTTGGATGACCATTAGAAGGTCGTGGCCGCCTCACGGATGGAATGCCCCGCGCTCTGGAGCTCGTCGGCATTCACTCCGCCGCTGAACGGCAGCGCCGCACCGTGCCGCGGCTTCTCGAAGTCCGAGTATTCCTCTCGCCCCCGCATGTCGGCCGGTAGGTTGCCGCGCAGCGCCTTCAGCGCGTAGAAGCCGTTCATGCATAGGCTCATGAGCAGCGCCCCCGCCCGCAGCCGGCGCACGCCGCGCCAGGCCCGGCCCAGAGCGTGCGGCAGTGAGAACGCTCGCCGCCACAGCCGCCGATGTGCCGTCAGCAACGCGTCGGGCGTCATCGCCCGCGGCCGGAACGTGACGTTGTAGCCGTTGTAGAACTCCCAGCCGCGCTCCGGCAGCATCCGCCCGTCGCCGGCCATCTGCTCGTACAGAGGCGTGCCCTTGAAGGGCGTCAAGACGCTCAGGAAGGGCACGTCGACGCCGATGGCGTAGAGGTTGTCCGCCATCCGTTCGACGCTGTCGGGCGTGTCGCCGTCGAAGCCGGCAATGAAGCCCGCCATCACGGCGATGCCCCGGCGGTGCAGCCGAGCAATCGCCTCGCTGTACCACGCCACCCGGTTTTGCCGCTTGTTGGCATGGGCCAGCGACTCGGCGGTGAACGTCTCCAGGCCGAAGAAGATGCCGATGCAGCCGGACGCCTCCATCAGGTCCAGCAGCTCGTCGTCTTTGGCGACGTCGAGGCTGGCCTGCGTGAGCCACCAGCGTCGCAGCGGAATCATCCGCGCCAGCAGCTCTTTGATGTAGGGCCGGTTGATGGTCAGGTTGTCGTCCCAGAACCAGACGACCTTGCGCTGCCACCAGTGGGGAAAGCGGTCGTAGGCGACGTCGGCCAGGACGTCGTCGACCGGCCGCATGCGGAAGCCGGGGTTCAGCGTGGGCACGGTACAGAAGGAGCAGCGGAACGGGCAGCCGCGCGTCGCCTGCACGACGCGAGGCACGAAGAAGCGCGGCGGCAGGAGGTCGTAGCGCGGCGTGGGCAGGCCCTTCATGTCGCACGGTGAGCCGTGGTAGACGGATTGGAGCCGGCCGGCCTCGGCGTCGTCGAGCATCTCAGCCCAGACCGACTCCGCCTCGCCGAGGACGACCGAGTCGACGTGGCGGAGCGTGCCCTCGGGATCGTAGGTGACGTGCGGCCCGCCGGCGACCACGCGTTTTCCGCGGGCCCGGAACAGGCCGGCCAGGCGGAAGGCTTCAGGCGCGAAGCCGCTGAAGAATGACAGGGCGATAAGATCGGCGTCGGTATCGAGATCGATTGCCTGCAGCTGCTGGTGGATGACCCGCACGCGGTGGCGTCGTGGCGTGATCGCCGCCAGATGGATGCCGGTCAGCGGTGGCACGAAGTCCAGCTCGTGCCCCTTCCGGTAGCGCTGCACGTAGACGACGATGACGTCGACCTTCATGGCCAGCCCCTCCCGCGCGGATGGTCTGTGCGACAGACTACTTTGTATTGTAAAGTAGATGGAGGGAGACGTCAAGGGGATGGGTTAGGCGGCCCGCCCTCATCTAACACGGAACTGGCGGGCGATTTCAAAGGCGACGCCGATCAAACTGGGTGTCAGAATCGCCAGCATGATCAAGAGCGCCAACGGCAAACCGTGCCGACCTCGTGTCCTGATTGCATACCACGGAAGCAAGGCTGGCCAGGCCAACCACAAGAACAGTCCCATGTCGTGCACGAGCTCAACTCGTCGCGCCCGTGCATCCGCCCGAAGCCAGCTGATGGTTGCAACGAGCGGGCCCAACGCGGCCACCACGCGTATGAAAGGACGGGGTTCTATGCCGAGGATGCCATAGAGGATTAGAAAGGCACTGCAAATTCCGACGGTGATGAAGAGTGGTCTGAGTGAAGCGGTCGGGAGTCCTGATGCAGTCATCGGTCGGGCCGCCCTAACGGGGTGCGCTTAAAGCTGCGGCGCGCTGAAAAAAGGTTCATTCCCTAGTCTACGCGCGCCCGCAGCTTCAAGCGCTGGTTAGGCTGCCGGCTCACCTGAGCTGGACGTGTCACTCGACCACCGTCCATGCAAATCGGTCCCGAAAATCATTGAAGCAGCGTTTGCAGATCCAGTGGTATTCGTCGAGCGTTGCGTACCCAGCATGCTGAACCTTAGGGTCTGGGCGCTCCGTGAACTCCGCCCAACAGAAGGCGCAATGGTCGTGGTCCCAATCCGCTCGAGGCGCGCGATACTCTTGCCAGCGCAGCGTTACGCCGGTGAGATATCGCTCCTGCCCACCAAGACGCCAGTCAGTCGTGTCGGACACAAAACGGGCGGTCTAACGGATCGCGCTTAAGCTGCGGCGCGCGGAAGAAAGATTCATTCCATAATCTACGCGCGCCGTCAGCTTCAAGCGCTTGTTAGGCGGCGAGCACTCGTGCGTTCCGGCCCACACGATGCAGTTGCGCGCGCAGCAAGACGCGTAGCTCTTGGAGTTCTCGGTGAGTCGGGACGGCGCGCTTGGGAAGAAAATACGCGATCGATGGCGAGATATAGAATAGAAAGAACTCTCGCGTTTCGAGCGCATCAACGAAAGCGTCCCACCTTATGAGAGTGTTCGACAATGGATTGCTCAGCCGAAAACCCTCCTCAGAAAACTCGTGGGTTTGTTCATGCTGAAGACTTGGGGTGGTTCGGTAGACCCGTTGTAGAGCCCAGCGTTGCCAAAGGGGCATTCCGAGGAAGAGGACACCAAAGATTAGGAGATAGGGAACGAGACTAGCGACGATTTGCGTTGCTGGGTACCCCTTGAGGGCGGCAAACAAAACAGGTGCCACAACGACAAGAACGAGAACAATAATGAAGATCCAAAAACCCCGCTTGCGGCGCAGGATAATCGTGGCTGCACGCGCGTGTTCAGCCGGTGTTGGTCGAAAAGAGAATCTCAGCGCCATGACAACGAGCCGCCTAACTAGTAATCAACCTCACTCATTCGGAAGTCTCCCTAACACGCCGACGTGCGCGTTAGGCTGCAAATATCAAACTCCGCCAAACCACGGATACCCCTGATCCTCCCAATACCCGCCTGGCCGCTCGGCGGTGAATGTCAGCGACACGAGATACTTCGTCATCTTGTAGCCAAGCTTGGTGGGCGAATAGAGTCGCAACGGCGCGCCATGCGTGGGTGGGAGCGGATTGTCGTTCATCCCGTACGCGAGAATCGTCTGCGGATGCATCGCGCTCGCGAGATCCCAGCCGTTGGAATAGCCGGAGTCGAACGAGTCGAAGCGCACATAGCGCGCCTGCGGCAGCATGCCACAGCGCTCGGCGACCGCGGAGACGGGCACGCCGTGCCACGTGACGATCGCGCTCCACCCTTCGACGCAATGATGCTTCACCGTATAGGTCGTACGCGGCAGCGCTTGCAGCTGCTCGATCGATAACGACTGTGGCTCGCGCACCAACCCACCGACCTGCAAACGCCAAGCGCTGGGATTCGGCAGCACCGGCATCGTCGGGGAGATGAAGTAGCTCGGCACGGTGGCAGTCCGTTGGGCAACGTCGTATTGGGGAGCGAGCCGGTTCTTGGAGAAAAAGATCTTCTCTCCGACCCAGTCGTTGAATCGACTGACATCGAGCAGCAGCGGCCGCACAGCATTTCCACCATCCCACCCGCATGCTGCGACGAGCGAGGCGGTACCGGCGCCCGCGGCGAGTCGCAGCAGCGCGCGCCGATCAATCATGGCTAGGGAAACGCCCGCGATACCAGCCGGAGATCATGGCGCGCAGCGACGCGGGATCCACGATGAATACGA
>QHUF01000044.1 GCA_003221075.1 Gemmatimonadota bacterium | reverse complement strand
CGCTGGCCATGGCCTTGGAGAAGTCGGTCGAGAGCTTGGCCAGGCCCTTGAGCGGCTTGTACATGTTGGTCAAGTACGCGACGACGAGCACGAGCTCGCCGGGCAGCATCTTGCCGTTCACGACCTGCAGCGCTCCGAACAGCACAGCTGCCGCCGTCCCCAGCGCGGTGATGATTTCCGATGACCGGGTCGCCGCGGCCTCCAGTCGGGCGATGCGGATGCTCTCGCGCAGCGTTTCGCCTGTCACGGCGTCGAATCGCTCCTCCTCGTGCTTCTCCCGGGCGAAGGCCTGCACCAGCGGTATCGCCGAGAGCACCTCGCTCATGCGCGACGCCACCTGACCCTCTTGCCGCTTTTGCTTCTTGGCGGAGGCCTTGGTCTTGCGATAGAGATGCAGCAAGCTGTAACCCAGGAACGGCAGGGTCCCCAAGGCGATCAAGCCGATCTTCCAATTCATGGCGAACATGATCGCGAACATCCCAATCACGGTCAGCAGCTGTGCGGAGAATTTGAGGATCGAGTCCGCGAACACGTCTTTGAGGGTATTCGTGTCCGCTCCGATTCTGGTGAGCAGGTCCCCCGACCGCGCCTGGTTATGGAAGGACAGCGAGAGTCGTTGCAAGTGCGCGAACAACTCCCGGCGCAGCGCGTAGACGGTGGTGTAGCCGATGGACGAGGTGATGAAGATCTGGGAATACGAGAACAACCCGCCGAACACCGCGATCAACACGATCCCGACCGACGCTCCCACGAGGAGCGCGACCTGCCCGCTCGGCAGCAGGTCCTGGATAAAGGGCAAGAGATGTCGCACCGGTTTCTGGAGGATGCCGTGATCGATGATGATCTTGAGGGGCCACGGCTTCAGCAGCTCGGTGGCCGCCACACCCACGGTGCACACTGCGGCCAGGAGCAGACGCCCCTTGACCCGCTTCAGGTGGGCCCAGAAGATCTGGCGAAACCGCGTGCGTTTCCCGGGTCGCATGGCTAGCGCACGCTCGCCAGCAGGTCGATCGCCTCGGCCTGCCGCTGCTGGATCGCGTCGGCCTCCGGATGACGAGTCCGGTCGAACGTGAGAGAGTGGATCTTCCGGACGAGCGCGATCTGCTCGTACCACGCGACCCGCTGCGCCAAGCCCGGATCGTCGGGGGAGGAGCGCCGGTAGGCATCGAGGATCGTGGCCCGCGCAGCGGCGAAGTCCGGCAGCTTGCCCGGCTTGCGCAGGGTGAGCCGACGCAACTGGGTCAGCAGATTGCCGAGGTCCAAAGCCGGATCACCGCGCGTGCAATCGTCGAAGTCGAGGAAGACGATGGTACCGGCTTGCCACCGTAGCTGCACCAGCCCCAGGTCGCCGTGCAGAAACGAGGAGGTGGTCGGCGGCGGCGCAGCCTCACCCTCGAGCCGGACGCCCAGGCGCTGCAGGGACGCGGCGTCCGCGGGAAACCGGCTACGCAGCTCCGCGATCCGTCGTCGCAGGTCGCCGAGCACGGCGCCAAGACCGGTCACGGCGACCGGCGCAACGGGAGCGGCATGCAGGCCGGCCAGCGCGCGGCCAATCGCCGCCAGCACGTGCGGGCCCTCTGCCGCGATCGCCTTGACGACCGACTCGCCCGGCTCGTAGCTCAGGAGCAGCAGGCGACGCGGGGCGTGGTAGGCGAGCACGCGCGGAACTACGAAGCCGCCTCGTGCGCCACAACCCGAGGCGGTCAGCTCTCGTAGAGTCGTGGCGACCGCGCAGGCGTCCTCGTCGCGCTCGTAGAATTTCCCCACCCACTGGTGGTGTTGTACCTCAGGGCCACCGGGCATGCGGGCCTGGACATCGTAACGCACCACGCGGTGTCTCCCACGCTTGGAAAGCGGGTGCGCACTCCAAGTCTCGACCGTCCCGTCGGCGCCGTGAACCGCGCGGAGCGCCGCAGCCAGGGCGACGCCGATGTCCGCAGCACTCACTGTGGTGGGCGGCGGGTTCATCGGGGTTGCCCCGAGGGCACCACGTCCTCGAGTGCCGCCCGCGCCCGCGCGGCGAGCTGAGGCGCGAGCTGCGCGCGGTCGGGCAGCTGCTTGCGGTAGACCGTGTAGATCTTGCGGACGAGCGTGAGTCCCTGGTAAAACGACACGTTGCGCGGCGATACCTGGGGCATCGCGCTCAGGTAGGCGTCCCGGAAGCAGGCGAGCCAGTCGTCCGCGTTCGCCGGCAGCGTGCGATCCCACAAGCACCGACGCTCGAGCTGCGCCAGAAAATGACCGGCGTCGTACGCCGGATCGGCGTACCCGAACATGTCCAGGTCGAGCAGGACGAGGCGATCGCCCGTCCAGAGGAACTGACCCGCTGCCAGGTCGCCGTGGATCGGGGCGGGCTCGGCCGGATCGAGCAGGGTCGCAGCGTCCTGGATCGCCACCAGGAGCGGCTCGATGAGCCCGCTCGTCTCGGGCCAGCGGCGCCGCAGGCGGTCGCACCGCCCCTGAGTCTCGGCGACGAACATCTGGGCCGTCGTGGCCGGCTCCGGGACGACGGGCAAGCGGTGCAGGCTCGCGGCCAACCGGGCCGCCCGGCGCAGGAGCTCCGGCTTGCGATCGTCAACGATCTCGGACAAAAACGCCCCATCGACCCATGGGAATACCAGCGCCCGCTCGCTCGATATGTACCGCGTGGGCAGGCACGGTCCGTCGTGGTTCGGCTGCAGCCGGCTCGCCAGAGCCTGCGAATGCGCCCACACGTGCTCTCCGAAATCATCCGCATACACCTTCACCGCGTAGGCCCGCTCCTGCCCGGTGTGCGAGCGCGCCAGGACTCGGAGCACGAAGCGATCGGCATGCGCGCTTTGCAGCGTGCAGGCCGCGCCGGCCGGCTGGAAGTCCGCCGGCAGCGTGGGCCCGAGAATCTCGAGCGCCGGCCCCGGCTGCTCGAGACGTGCCAACTGGGCGCGCACAGCGGCGCGTTGCGCCGGCGTGGGCTTGAACCGGATGCGCATCAGTCGCCACCGAGCCAGCGCGAGAGGTACGCGGTGAGCCGGGTGGCGCCGTCGAACGACGGGATGATGCGGCGCACCAGCTGCGCGTGCGCCTGCCGATCGCACCGCAGGGCCCACTCCACGGCCTCGGCGAGACCCGCACCGGTCAAGTCCTTGGGGTGAATGCACCGAGCCAGCCCCCGCGCGGCCAGCGTCTCGGCGCGGATCTGCTGCTCGACCTTGTGCGTGGCTCGGGGGACGATCACCAGGGGTCGCGCCACGGCCAGGGCTTCGCACACACTGTTGTAGCCGCCCATGCTGACGACAGCGTCGGCTGCAGCCATAAGCTCGAACGTGTCGGCGCCCGCCACCACGCGACAGGTGGCCGTGGCTCGTGCCTGCAGCATCGCTTGCTGAGCGGCGGGCATGAACGGTCCCGTCACCAGGATCGCGCACAGCTCGGGAATCGTCGCTCGCAACCGCTCCAGGGCTTCGCGTGCGGCGGCCAGCACAGGATACCCGTCGCTGCCACTCCCCACCGTAGCGAGCACGAATGGGGCGTTCGGTGGAAGTCCCAGGCGCCGGCGCAGCACAGCAGGATCAACCGCGGGCCGAGCGCGCACGACGTACCCGCAGTAATGGAGCTTGGGCTGGACCGATGCCGGGATGGCATAGGCTTGCGCGACATCGTAGAGGTCGGGGGAACCGTACACCGCGATGCCGTCGTACAGGTTCTCGAGCGCGTCGTACACGCCGAGCTCCTCCCAGGCGGCACGAATGCGCGCCGCGTCATCCATGATGTCGCGCAGGCCGAAGACGAATCGGCTATCGGGGTGCTTGGCCTTGAGCGCCCACAGACCATCGCGAAACTCGCCCTTCGAGCCCAGGGGCTCGTGATCCACGAGCACGAGGTCGGGCACGAGCCCGAGCACCGCATCCCGCAGGATCGCGCCGCGGATCGTCCGGAAGTGTTGTTTTGCCGCCTCTTCTTCGGCTGCCGTCGGCCGGACGGTCCCTGCAGTCAGCAGCGTGGGCAGTTTGATGTAGTCGCATCGCTCGGGCAACGCGAACCCGGCAAGAGGAGATTTGGTCGCGATGTAGGCGATGCAGTCCGGATGGCGCGCCAGGACGTGGCGGGCGAGTGTCAGGGTCCGCGTGACGTGCCCCAGCCCCTGGTTGTCCTGCGCGTACAGCAGCAGCGTCCGCTTCATACGGTCGGTGTGCCCGAGGTGATGGCGCCATTCAGCAGCTCGCCTAGCAAGGTCGGTATGCGGGTGAGGCCGCCGACATCGACGCGGCTGAGGCTCGCCGGTGGCGGGCCGAGGTCGCGCGCCAGCCACTCGCTCAGCGCGCCGGGGCTCAAGTCGTCGGGGTGCAGCACTTCTATCAGGCCCAAATCCCGCAAGCGTTGTGCGCGAATCCATTGCTCGGGCTCGGGGTGCACACGCGGCACGATGAGCGCGTGCTTCTCGAACGACAGCACCTCGCAGATGGTGTTGTACCCACCCATGGCGATGATCCGGTCGGCCCGATCGATGAGCGGCACCGGATCGGGGACGAATTCGAGGACGTCGCAGCGCGGATGGTGCTGAGCACGCTCGAGCAGGCGGCGCCGCTGCTCCGGCGGCATGTAGGGACCAGTCACCACGAGACCCGTGGTGTCGGGCGGCAATTCGGCGGCGACGAATGCCTCAGTGAGGGCGTGACCGTCCACGCCGCCGCCTACCACACAGAGCGCTAGCTTGCCCGGCGGCAGGTTCGCCAGAACCGGAGCAACCGGAGCGCCGGCGAACGCGAGGCGAGGACGCTGGTCGAGGTAGCCGGTGTATCGCACTTTGCTCGCCACGCCGTCGAACACGCCGTACTCGCGAACGGGATCGAAGACGCTGGGATCCCCGTAGATCCAGATGGCATCGTAGTAGTCCCGCATGGCCTCCAGCGTGCCGTCGGTGGACCAGGTGCGGCGCACCGTCTCAGGATCCTGCAGCACTTCGCGCAATCCCAGCACACAGCGCGTCCGCCCGTGCTTGCGGAGATGTTCGAGCGTCCGGACGAGCTCCCGCCCGGCGCCGAGCGGCAGGTAGTCCACCAGAAACACGTCGGGCTCGAAGGTCTGGAGCGCCTTGCGAATCACCTTGCTTCGCAGTGTGATCAACTCCTCGTCGGAGACGTCCAGGAAACGGGCGTTCAAGGCGCCATCGGCCTCCTTGCGCAGGCCCGGCAGAGTGACGCAGTCCACGCCGTCCGGCATCGGGATGGCGCCGGCTTGCCACGCTTCGGCAATCATGAGGATCACCGCCTGAGTGCCCGCGCCGCGCAACGCGTTCGCGATTGTGGCGTTGCGGCGAATGTGTCCGAACCCGTGCATCCCTTGTGAGTACGTAGCGATCCGCGGGAGCGGGGGCTCACGTTCGGAGAGCGGCGGCAGGTGTGACCGTGGCGCGCGCACCGCCGGCGACGCGCGTACCCCGCCGAGCAGCCTCCGGATCTCGTCAAGCTCCTCGGGCGTGGCCGACGAAGCGGACAGGGCGCGGAGCGCGAGGTCGAGCGCTTCCACGATTCCCGGCACGTCGCCGTCGTCCGGCGATGTGTCGGCATCCCCCTTCCTCCGGCGCCTGTTCCCGGACACGGTTCCGCCCCGCGCCTAGAAACGCCAGAGGTAGCTGAGCTTCACGAACACCTGCCGCCCCACCGACAGATCGGGCGAGCGGCTCCGGAACAGGGACGGCGGCGACCCCGGGCCGATCGCGAGGTTCTCATAGCGATCCGTGTATCCGATGTAGAACGCCGTTCCCGGGTTCACCAAATATGTGAGGAGCAGATCGGCCCCCCACTTCCGCTTGTCCTCAATGTCAGCGAGGGTCGTGTCTCCGAACTCCACTTTGTAGTCCACGATCGCCCGAAGCGACAAGAAGCGGCTGAACTGGTAGTTGACCTTGGTCCGGAATTGCCGCTCCGTGAAGACGCGCGCGCCCGACCACGTGTCGAGCCGACTCTCGATCGCCGCTTGATCCAGTCGGAGTCCGGGCGTCGGCCGCACGGTGAGCTGGACTTCGGCTTCGGCGGCGCGCCCCAGGAACGGCGCAAGACCCGACGCGGGGTCGTGGTTCACGTCGCCGCCCCACCCGTAGGTCGCGGTGAGCGCGAGCCACTTGAGCCACTCGGTCGAGAACGACGCCTCGGTCTTGTACGGGCGGAACGGCGCGTTCTCGAATCGCTCGAACAGCTCGGTTCGCTTCACGGTGAGCTGCGTCTGGCCAACCAGCTCCACCAGGAATTGGGCTTTGAACTCGCGGTCGAGCTGCCGGCCGTCGGGGGCCCACACGTAGAAGACCTTCACCTCCGGACCGTAGCTCAGCACAGCTTTACCGCGCGGGCGGACGCGGTACTTCCACTTGTGCTCCGTCTGCCGGATGCCGGTCCGCTCCACGAAACCGAGCGGTGCGGCGAAGCTGGGGTCCAGAGCCAGGAAGGTGCCCGAGTAATCGAGGTTGCGGCCGTCGCGCTCGAGGTCGATCAACACCCCGCTCCCCGCGCTCTCCGTCGTGTCCTCCCGGATGTCGCTGCGCATCACCTGCCCGGTCGCTGCCCAGGTGCGGCCGAGCTTGAGACGGGTATCGAGTGAAGCCACGCGCGCGTAGCTGCCTTCCAGCTCGCGGTCGGTGACGAGCGCGCCGATCGTGGACTCGTCGCCCAGCTCGTGCTGCACCCGCAACGCGCCGACGCTGGCGCGGCTTCCGGCCAGCGGATCCGGTGCCGGCACGCGTCCCGGCTCCCGGTCGTTGATCGCGATGGCGCCGAGGGACCAGCGACCGGCCTTCCCCGTCAGCCGCACGCCGCCGCCGGGGTCCACGATGCGCCGCGAGAAGAAGAGATTGACCGGCGTCTCGAAGTAGCCCGAGTTCTCGATGAAGAATGGTCGCTTCTCGGGAAAGAACACCTCGAAGCGCTGATTGATGGTGACCTGGGGATCGTCGGTTTCCACTTGGCTGAAATCGGGGTTGACGGTCCCGTCGAGCGTGAGGGCGTCCCGCAAGACGAATTTCGCGTCGAGCCCCGCTCGCTGGTCGCCGTCGGTGACCTGGGCGGCGACATCCTTGTCGAGGAAGCGGGCGCGCGCCAGCGTGCCGTACGGATTGAGCTGGATGTTGCGCGCCGGAGAGATGTCCGCGAGGCCCTGGAGCTCCGCGAACTGCGCCACGAGTCCTTTCACGCGCTTGGTGATGAAGGGCCAGTAGGATTCCTCGTTGCTGCGGCGGATCACGCGCGCAAGTGCAACGCCCCAGGTCTGCACCGGCGCGCGCGGAAAGCGCAGGCTCCGGAACGGGATCGTCATACGCACGATGTACCCGTCCTGGGTGAGCCGGCCGTCGGTCTGCCACACGGCGTCCCAGCTTACGTTATCGTCCTGCCCCTCGGTCAGGATGCCGTCCAGCTGCACACCGAGCGGATTCGCCATGAAGAAGTAGGCCCGCTCATGGTCTCGGAACGTGTCGAGGTAGAGGACCACCTGGTCGTCGGCCTCGATCTCCTCGCGGCGCGCGACGCGGGCGCGCACCTTTGCGGGATCGTCGCGGCAGACGAAGACGACGTACAGGTTCGCGTCGTCATAGGAGAGATAGGCGGTGGTCGCCTGGCTGACGGGCGTGCCGTCCCCCGGCTCACGCTGGCGGAAGTCGCTGACGACGACGCCGAGCCCGGCCGCAGCGCGTTCCGCGGCGAGGCTGCTGTCGGTCGCGTGCCCGTCCTGGCCCTCGAGATACTCCAGGGCGGGGGCGCGTGTGAGGCGCGGCACCGTGATGACCGCGGGGGGCGTTTGCGCATCGGCGGGTGCTGCGACGAGAGACACGACGATCTGGGTAGCGAGCCGCACGACCGGACGGGGGTAGCTCGTCATTATCAGTTCTCGCGTTGGCGGTTTTCCGACGCGCGCCCCGCGTGATCGTCGTACGCGTTTGTTGGTGACGCACACGATGCACACGCGTGACGCCATCGTTACACCGTCTGGCAAGCGGTGTGCCGAGCGGAAAAACGTGGAAACACGATGTGGCGCCGGCGCTACGCCCGTCGTTCGGCGGCCCCCGCGCTCGATGTACACAGCGTTGATGCGGCAGTTTTCGGGAGTGGGTGTCGGTTGCGTGACCCGGCCAGCGGGTCAGCGCACCGGTTGGGCGATCTGAATGCAGCGCCTGCAACACGCTCCTGATGAGCGAGCGCCGCAGCTTGCGTTCAGCACGCAGGCCGGGGCGCCGGCGCCATCCGTCAGATCAAGTCGGCCAGATCGGAGTGCCGGGCGCGAAAGCGGGACGCGGCGTCGGGCGCGTCGGCGAGCAGCGAGAAATCCGCGAATTCGAACCCCGGACCTACGGTGCATCCGACCAACGTGTAAGCACCCGTCGTTCTCGCGGCCTGCCATACGCCCGCCGGCACTACAATCGTGGGGCGTGTTTCGCCCGCCACCGGTCCGAGGCGTGAGCGGCGCAGGCCGCGGTCATCGAACAACAGCAGCTCGATCGCGTCGCCTTCGTGATAGTGCCAGATCTCGTCGGACATCACGCGATGCCAGCGACTGGACTCGCCGGCCGCCAGCAGGAAGTAGATCGTTGTGAGCGCGGAGCGCTCGATGTTCCGGTCGACCACTTGGACGCGTTGCACCGAACGAAACACCTCGATATAGTGCCCGCCCTCGGGATGCGGGCGCATGCCGAGGATCTCGAGGAGCTCAGCTGCGCGCGAATGCATCGAGCAGCTCGCGCAGTACGTTTTGCGTCACGGCACGCCGGTACGCCGCCGTCGAGCGGACGTCGTCGATCGGCCGGATGTCTTCCGCCACAGCCGTGATTGCGCCGTCGGCATCATTGCGCTCCAGCGCCACTTCGGCGCGGCGGGCGCGCAACGGCACCTCGGCCACCGACCCGATCGCGATCCGGGCGGGATTCCGACTCACCGCCATCACGATCTTCGAGATCGCCTGCGCCGCGCGCGTGCCAACTTTGCGGAACGCCACGCGCCGCCCCAGGGGGAAGCGCACCGCCGTGATCAACTCGTGAGACTGCAGAGCAGTCCTGCGGTAACCGGTGAAGAACTTGTCGATAGGGATCGACCGCCGGTCGGTTACCACCACGGCGTCGTAGGCAAGCAACACGGGCAGCGTATCCCCCGCGGGCGACGCATTCGCCAGGTTGCCACCGAGCGTGCCGCGGTTTTGGATTTGCGCCGCTCCGATCGTGCGGGAGGCAGCGGCGAGCGCCGGAAGATGCCGTTGAACATCTCTCGATGCGATGATCCGCGTGTACGACTCGGCGGCGCCGATTTCCAATATGTCGCCCGCGCGCAGCACGCCCTTCAACTCGGCGAGCGACCAGAGGTCGAGCACCGCCCGCGGCTCGGGACGCAGCGTCCGCGCGTGCAGCATCACCATGAGATCCGTGCCGCCGGCGAGGGGGCGGCATCCTGGGGTTGTTCGATATATCTGCACGGCATCCGCCAGACTCTTCGGGCGGATGTATTTCACTTCGTGCATGACAAGACCGCGTCAATAATCTTCGTGTAACCCGTACAGCGGCAGAGATTCCCGGCGAGCCCCTCGCGCACGTCATCCGCTGTCAGGCGTTTCGACTGCTGGAGTAACGCGTGCGCCGCGAGCAGCATGCCGGGGGTACAGATCCCGCACTGCGCCGCCCCGTGTTCGATGAACGCCTGTTGTAATTGCGAAAGCTTGCCGTCTTGCAACGCCAACCCTTCTACTGTGACGATATCTCGACCTTCCACTTGGCCTGCGGCTACTAAACAGCTGTCGACGACCTCGCCGTCGATCAGCACGGAGCAGGCACCGCACTCACCCTCACCGCAGCCTTCTTTCGTCCCCGTCGCACCTAGATCTTCGCGCAACACGTCAAGCAAACGGCGTGTACCGACGATGTCGAGCGAAACCGTTCTTCCGTTTAGCGTGAAGCGCACGCCGCCAGCACTTTCTCGGGAGTCGCCGGAATCTCATCGAGCCACACGCCCGTCGCGTCGTGGATTGCGGCAATGATGGCCGGCGCGGGTCCATCCATAGGAAGCTCCCCGATGCCTTTGGCCCCGAATGGACCCCGGGAGTACGGATTCTCGACCAGAATGGCGCGAATCCGCGGGGCGTCGAGCGCGGTGGGAATGAGGTAGGTAGCCAGCCGATCGTTCTGATAGCCGCCGTCTTTCATCTTGATCTCTTCAATCGTCGCCCAGCCCACCGCCTGCAGGCAGCCGCCTTCGATCTGCCCCTCCGCCATCACCGGATGGAGTGCCTTGCCGCAGTCGACCGCGGTAACGAGGTCGGTCACGCGGACCTCGCCCGTCGTCATGTCGACGTCGACATCGGCAATCGTGCACGCCCAGGCGTACACGGGATACGCGTCGCCTTGGTAGGTGGTCTCGTCCCAGTGAATCGAATCGGGCTGGATGTACGACTTCTCGACTCGCAGTGGCGCCTTCTCCCGCTTCAGCCTTTCCTTGATCTCGGTGGCCGCCTCCTGTACCAGCCGTCCCACGATCATCGCCGTGCGCGAGGCGACCGTGGGGCCGGAATCGGGGACGAGCGACGTGTCCTGCGGTGCCAGGGCCACCTTGTCCAGCCCGACGCCCAACGCATCCGCGGCAAGCTGACAGAAGATGGTCTTGGTGCCCTGGCCGATCTCGGTTGAGGCGGTGAGGATGCGGAACGTCCCGTCCGCCAAGGCTTCGAATCCGATGGTGCCCTGAAGTTTTTTCTCCCCGCTGCCCGTGAATCCTGAGCCGTGGAAGACGAGCGATAGGCCGCGCCCTCGGCGGATGGTCGGATGGGCGGATGGGCGGATCGGAGGTGCAGCCTTGAGTGCAGCATCCAAAACGAGTTCAGAACCTACGCTTTCCGTGAGTACCTGCCCCGTCGCCGTTGTGTCACCCAAACGCAACATCCACAGCCGCCTCAGGTCGACACTCGACCTGCCGAGCCGTTCAGCCACGTGTTCGACCATCAGCTCAGCGGCAAAGAGCGACTGCGGGGCGCCGAAACCGCGGAACGCCCCGTTCGGCGGGGTGTTCGTGGCGACCGCCCGCGCCCGGATGCGGACATTGGGACAGGAATACGCACCGGCGGCATGAATGGCCGCACGCGACAGCACGACGGGAGTCAGCGTGCAGTATGCCCCACCATCCAGCACGACCTCGATGTCCTGAAAGACCAGTGTTCCATCCTTTTTGACGCCGGTGCGGTGCCTGATGACTCCTGGATGACGCTTGGTCGTCGCCGCGAGGTCCTCGTGCCGGTCGTAGATCAGGCGAACGGGGCGTCCAGCTTTGCGGGCGAGGAGCGCGGCATGAACCGCCACAATCGACGGGTACTCCTCCTTGCCTCCGAACCCTCCTCCTGTTTCCGCCTGGACCACCACAGCTTGCTGATCGGTGAGCTTCAAGGCTCGCTTCAAGGCGCGATGGACGTAGTAGGGGCATTGCAGCGAGCCGATGACCCTGATGGTGCCGTCTGCTTCAGGGAAAGCGATTGCGCCTTGCGGCTCGATATACAATTGCTCCTGCAATCCAACGCGAAACTCACGCTCCACGACGATATCCGCCTCCCGCTGCGCGGACGTCACATCTCCCTTCGCTATGTCGACCGTGCTGAAGACTAGGGTGGCGCTCCCG
>QHUF01000043.1 GCA_003221075.1 Gemmatimonadota bacterium | reverse complement strand
GCGACCAGTCGAAGGCGGGGTCCAGCGTGATCGAACGGATCGCGCCGCGCGCGATCGTGGACCGGATCGTCCGGCCGTACCAGGCCCCCGGGACGGTGATGTCGTCGGTGTAGCGCGCGCGCCCCGTCACTTTGTCGGCACCTTCGCGACGGGGGACCGAGCGACCGACGGCCGCGCCTGGACCGGGAGGAACCGAAGCGGGCGAAAGCATGTGCGGTAATAATGCCACAGAATGTGGCACCGGGTGCGCGGACTGCGCATCGTGCCCGTGAGCGTGCTTCATAAAGACTGGTCTTAGCGGACTCCTCAGCGGTGCGCATGGCATGAGGGTTGCAACACACTAGCCGGCGGAAGCAGCACGCGGATGTCGGGGGAAAAAGTCGGCAAAGGCGGAGCCAGGTAGTCCGCTGGC
>QHUF01000042.1 GCA_003221075.1 Gemmatimonadota bacterium | reverse complement strand
AGAAGACCGGCATCGAGATCGTGCGCCGGGCCCTCGAGGAGCCGATCCGCATCATCGCCCAGAACGCGGGCGCCGAAGGCGCTATCGTGGTCGGCAAGGTGAAGGAGTCGAAGGACAAGAACTTCGGCTACAACGCCCAGACCGATAAGTTCGAGGACCTGGTCGCGTCCGGCGTCATCGACCCGACGAAGGTGACTCGCACCGCTCTGCAGAACGCCGCGTCCATCGCGAGCCTGCTCCTCACGACTGAGTGCGTCGTGGTGGAGAAGAAGGAGAAGGACAAGGCTCCGCCGATGCCCGGTGGTGGCGGAATGGGCGGGATGTACTAACCACCCAGACGCAGCAGACGCAGCAGGTAGGCGCAGTTAGTAAGACGCCCCGGGTAACCCCCGGGGCGTTGCGTTTTGCGAAAGTGACCTTGAGCACCGGGGCGAACGCTATTTTGGTGGCCCATGACCACGCCGCCGGAAAAGGCCGCCCTTTCGCGAGAGCTGGCCGACTTCCTTATCGAGTTATCCATCGCCCTCCACAAGCACGCGATGTATCCGGAGGGGCACCCGTCCCTCGCGCCGGCGGCGGCGGGGGTGACCCGGCGCGCCGAGCACCTGTTCGAGGACCGCACGACCCTCGCGCTGGGCGTCGCGCGCCAACAGCTCGTCATTGAAGGTGTGGCTACTGACCCTAAAAACCCCCTCCTCTCCGAGCTCGCCGGCCGTTTACATCGCCATCATCTCGGCGCCGTGACGTTCCATCGCGGCTTGCGTGTGAACGAGGTCGTCGATGTGTTGAAGACGCTGGCCGTGGAGGCGGAGCGCACCGGCCAACCCCTTGGACTCGGCGCACCGGAGCAGCTGCGCGCCTGGGATCACGTCCGGTTGCATCCCGTCACGTACGAACGCCTCGAGCTGCTCCAGGAGGACGACCAGGCCGCGCTTGACGACAAGGGCGCCCGGGAGCGCGGCCTGCGGGGGGCACAGCTCTGGGTCGGACTCGCGCGGGCGGCGTTGAGTGCGGACGCGATGGCGAGCGAGGACGGTCCACCTCCGGCGACCGAACCGTCGGTGATCGCCAAGGCGATCGATGAGCATCCCAAGAGCGCCGCCTACGATCAAGTGATCGTGGGATACCTGCTGCAGATCGCCGATGAGCTGAAGCACACGGGCGGCGCGGAGGCGGTGGCGCTGCGGCGCCGCACTTCGAAACTGGTCGGCGCGTTGCAACCGGGGACGCTGCGCCGGTTGATCGAGATGGGCGGCGACAACGCCCAACGCACCAAGTTCGCGATCGACGCGACGCACGGGCTCGCCGTCGATGCCGTACTCGAGATCGTGCGCGCGATGGCGGACGCATCGCACAAGACGGTCTCGGATCCGTTGGTGCGGATGCTGTCCAAGCTGGCGCAGCATGCGGAGCAGGGGACCGCGGAAGCACGACCCCAGGCCGACGAGGCGCTCCGCGATCAGGTGCGCGATCTGCTGCAAGGCTGGACGCTCGAGGATCCGAATCCCGACGCGTACACGCAGGCGCTCAAAAAAATGTCGGCCGCGGCGCCGTTCCACGCCGCGCGCAGCGAGTGGCAACAATCCACCGAGCCGCTGCGCATTGTCCAGACGGCGCTCGAGGCCGGCGTGCTTGGGTTCGGCGCGTGGCGCGCGATCGAGCGGCTCGTCGCCGAGCGCCACGTTGGAGACCTGGTCGACCTGCTCGCGGTCTCGCCGCCCTCGCCCGACGTCGGCCCGCTGTGGACGCGCGTCACCTCGCCCGATGTGGTCCGCGAGCTTGCCAGCACCGAACCGCCGGACTTCGCGACGCTGGATCGCGTGCTGCCGCGGCTGCCCGTCGACGGCTTCGAGCCGTTGCTCGACGTCCTCGGCGCATCGGAGTCCCGCACGACGCGTCGCGGGCTGCTCGATCGCTTGACGCACGCACCGCGTGAGCTCGGTCCTCTCATCGCCGCCCGTCTCGCGCGCGAGATCCCCTGGTACGTCACGCGCAATCTGCTGCTCATCCTGGACGGTCTGCCCGCGCTTCCCGACGGATTCCGGGCGGCCAACTTCATCGCGCACGAAGACACCCGCGTTCGGCGCGAGGCGTTGAAGGTGTCGCTCAAAGTCCCGGCGGAACGTGAGGCAGCGCTGCTGGGCGGGCTGCGCGATGCCGATCCGCGCATGGTTCGCGTCGCCCTGACCGCGGCGCTCGAGGACTGTCCGCCGGCGGCAGTGCCGCCGATCGCGCAGCTCGCGCACGACCAGGCGGTGGCGTCGGAACTGCGGGTCCTGGCGATCAAGGTCCTGGGCCGTGTGAAGAACGTCGTCGCGCTGACCGCGCTGCTCGAAATCGTGGACGGCGGGAAGAACTGGCTGAGGCGTCCCCGACTCGCGCCCCGCTCGCTCGAGCTGATCGCCGCATTGATGGCACTCGCGGCGGGGTGGCGGAACGATGGGCGGGCGGCCACCCTCCTGGCGCTGGCCGCTGCGTCCAACGATCCCGACATCCGCAGCGCTGCGAGTCCGAAGCGATGAGCGGCGACCCCGCCCGCTTTCTCAACGCCTTTGCCCAGGCGCTCGCCGCGATGGCCCTGTATCGCGACGGCCATCCCGCGCGCGAGCGCGCCCTCGACGTTGCCTATCAGCAGATCCAGGATCTCCAGTCCGATACGGCGCGCCCGCTGTTCACGTTCCTCGGTGATGAGGTCGTGTTCGGACGGCTGCCGCTGCGCGAGCTGAAGGCGTGGGATTGGGGCAAACGCCTGGCGCAGGCCGGCATTCAACGCCTGGAGTTCGAGGACGCGGTGAGCCGCGAGGACTTCGAAGGGTTTCTCGAGGAGGTGCTCGCGCGTCTGACGCTGTCTGCCATCAGCACCGACGCGCGGCAGATGCGCCGCAGCAGCATCCGGTTCGGCGCCGTGGGTCTGAAGGGCGAGACCGAGCTCACGTCCGAGCCGCTCCCGACCGCGACCATCAGCTTCTCGCTTGGTGAAGAAGTGGATACGCTGCACTGGATGCAGCGCGAAGTGCTAACGACCGGGGCCATTCCGCTGGCGGAGGCCGAAGCGGTCGTCCGCTCGCTCGCGGTCGCGATGCACGGCGGGCGGCAGGTCATGATGCCGCTCCTGCAGCTCAAGGAGTTCGACCAGTACACGACCACGCACTCGATGAACGTCGCCGTGCTGTCGATGGCGCTGGCCGAGTTTCTCGGCCTCTCGGCGACGGACGTGCGGACGTTCGGAATTGCGGGCCTGCTGCACGACATCGGCAAGATCAAGATCCCGCTCGACATCCTCACGAAGCCCGGCAAACTGACGGACGAAGAGCGGGCACTGATGAACGAGCACCCCGTGGCCGGCGCGCGCATGCTGCTCGAGGTTGAAGAGGACCTCGACCTGGCCGTCATCGTGGCGTACGAGCATCACATCATGATCAACGGCGGGGGCTACCCGGTCCTGCGCTACGCCCGCGAGTGTCATCAGGCGAGCAAGCTCGTGCACGTCTGTGACGTCTACGATGCCCTGCGCACGCGGCGACCGTACCGCGAGGCGTGGTCATTCGAGAAAACGCTGGGCTACCTGCAGGAACGCAGCGGGCTGGAGTTCGACCCGGAGCTTTGTGGCGGCTTCATTCGAATGATGAAGCAGTGGGAAGGGCAGGTGGCCATCCTCCCCGATGTCAGCGCTCCGGTCGGGGCGCCCATGCCCCCACGCGCTGCAACACCGGAACAGCCCGGGGTATGATGGGGTCGCTGTTCGGTTCGGTAGGGGCGCAGCATGCTGCGCCCCTACACTAATCCCGTTTCCGGAGTTGTGATGCGTTGGACGATTCTGTTGGGTGTGTTATTCGTCGCTCAATCGCCCCCACGGCTGACCGGGGATTGGCAGGCGCGTACGGGCGACGAGATCCGTCACATCATGGTGCGCGCCGACAGCTCGGCGCAGTTCGGGCGCGACCTCGCGCGGTGGCGGGTGGTCGGCGACAGCCTGTGGATTACGCTGGGCGACGGGGTGTGGCAGGTCTACGGTATGAAGATCGCCGGCGACAAACTCACGATCAGTGGCGGTGATTTGGAGAAGTCGGTCACGCTGCGCCGTCTGGGTCCGCCGACCGCCCGGCCGGATACGCTGACGATTCCCGACCCACCAGCCCCGAACCAACGCGCCTGGTAGTCATTTCAATTCCGTAACCGTCGCCAGTCGCCAGCCGACGTCTTTCCGCTCGAACCGCATCGCGAAGCCCCGCCGATCTACGCGCGGGGCGCCGCCGAGCGCCGGCACATACTCGAACGTGGCGCGCACGTTGGCGGTCGCGGTGGCCCCTTGGAGCTTGAAATCCTCCATCGTGAACTTCGCGGTGATCTGATTCCAGTCGCGGAAAAATGCCTCCCACCCGCGGCGCTCGGAGTCCGTCAGGCCCGGATAGAGCACGCGAATGTTGGAAATGCGCTGGCTTGCCAGCGCGCGCCCGAGGTCGCTCAGCAGCACATCCACAGCCGCCCGAGCGTCCGCCGGCTGCGCGCTGGGCGGCGCGATACCCGCATCGATGCCGATCTGCTCGGCACTTTGCGCGGCAACCTTGGCGAGCGTGAAATCCTGTTCGCGCAACAGCGATTCGGCGCGCGCGAGAAAGACGCCGGCGTTGGAAGCGGCCCGTCCCGTGGGAATGGCCTGCACGACCGGACTCACGCGCGCGATCATCTGCTGGGCTTCGCGATCCATGGCGCGCGCCTCGTCACGCGCCCGGCCGTATTGCTGCGCCGCCTCGACGTAGCCGCGGAGCGCGAGCGACTGATTGCCCCGCTGCAGCGCCTGATCGGCGGCCTCGAACATCGATTGCGCCATGATCACTGCCGGGACGCTGTTTTTCTCCGCGCCGGCCGCGATCGCCCGCTCGCGCGCCGCAACCGCCGAATCGCGCCGCGTGCTGACCGCCATCGAGACCGGGGCGCCCGTGGGAGCGGCCGGGGGCGCGACGAGGCCGGTGGGTGTCGGCGGAGGCGGATTCACAACCACGCCGCTGGACCCATCCTCGGCCGTTTGCCCCGGCGCATACAGGAGTAGCAGCACGACGGCAGCAAGCGCGGCCAGCACCCCGATCCGCGCCTTCATCGACGCATGCGTGATCAGCTTCAACATCGGGCGGGGCAGCGGTGTCCAGCGGCCGAGCGGCTGCGTCGCCTCTTCGTCCGCGCCCGACAGCGCGGCGCGGATTTGCTGCAGCGTCGACATCATCTGGCCCGCGGACTCGTAGCGCTCGTGCGGCACCTTGTTCATCGCCTTCGCGACGACGCGCTCGAGCGCCGCCGGGATCGAGGGCGCGACGGTCCGCAGCGGCCGCGGCTCCGTCGTCAGCACCTGGTAGAGCACGCCGTGCACCGACTCCGCTTCGAACGGCCGCTGATAGCACAGCAGCTCGTAGAGCATGCACCCAACCGAGAAGACGTCGGTGGCGGGCGTGATCGCGCCGTTGGTGATCTGTTCGGGCGCCATGTAGGTCGGCGTGCCGACGATCGCCCCGGAGCCTGTGGCATCCGCCTTTTGCAGCCGCGCGATGCCGAAGTCCATGATCTTGACCCGTCCGTCGGGCATCACGCGCACGTTGGATGGCTTTACGTCGCGGTGAATCACGCCGCGCTGATGCGCGAAGTGCAGGCCGATCAGCACCTCGATCGCGATGTCGAGCTTGCGCTCCAGCGCGAGCGGATCGCGCAGGGCGATCATGTCGGAGAGATCGCGTCCCTCCACCAGCTCCATCGCGATGAACAGCTGGCCCTCGGACTCGCCGAGGTCGTACACGGTGACGATGTTGGCGTGCTGAATGGCGCCGGCGGCCCGCGCTTCGCGCAGGAACCGCTCGTGCATGTCCTTGGTCTTGCGGAAGCTCGCGCTCAGCAGCTTGAGCGCGACGTAGCGGCGCAGCACCGTGTCGTAGGCCTTCCACACGATGCCCATCGCACCTTCGCCCAGGAGCTGGTGCAGCTCGTACTTCCCGAGCCGGCGGTAGCGCTGCGGGGCGTCGCTCATCTGGTCAACCAGTCGAAGGCCCGGGCCAGGTAGGAGCGCATCGACTCGGTCACCTCGACGTGACGCCGCGGTAACACGCGCTCTACCGTAGCCAGGAACTTCTCTCGCGTCATCCGCTCGGAGGCGGAGCCTCCCCAGGCGAAGGGCGCTACGTACTTGCGTGCACGCACATCATCGAAGATGCTGGCGCCCGCACCGATGACGCATCCGGCATCGAGCAGCGTGCCGATCGCCGTCTTGGCGTGATCGCCGATCAGGCTGCCGAGAAACTGGTGTCCGGTTTCCAGCTTCGTGCCCGCCACGTCCAGCCGGACGGGACCGTACGTGCTCTTGAGGTTGGATGTCGTCGTCCCGGCGCCAAAATTGACCCACCGTCCCAGGACCGAGTGCCCCAGGAACCCGTAGTGGCCCTTGTTCGCATAGCCGAGCATCGCGGTCGTGGACACTTCGCCATGGATGACGCACCAGGGGCCGATCGCGGAGTTCTTGATCGCTCCTCCGACGACGCGCGTGTTGGCCCCGACCCACAACGGTCCTTCGAGCCGGGTGCCCGATCGCACTTCCACTCCGCTCTCGAGGACCACGGGCCCGTTGCGCGTGTCGAACACCACGCCGGGCTCGATCGCCCCTTCCCGCAGCGACACCCACCCCGGGTCCCCGAGCACGATGGAGCCTTTGGGCACCGCGTCGGAATCGCCGACCAGCCTGATCACGTCCTC
Organism: Gemmatimonadota bacterium; assembly: GCA_003221075.1. Taxonomy (GTDB): domain Bacteria; phylum Gemmatimonadota; class Gemmatimonadetes; order Gemmatimonadales; family GWC2-71-9; genus 20CM-2-65-7. The sequence continues at coordinate 10,632 of QHUF01000042.1, read as the reverse complement.
GCGCAGCAGCTGCTCCAGAGCGCTGACGAGGTCATGGACGCCGCGGAGCAGCACGCCCTCGACATTCATGGCCTGGGCGTTTGACACCGGGCCCGTCCACGTGCTTCCCGCCGGAACCGCCCACCCGACGGTGATCCCGTCGTGCGTGAGGCGCGCCGCCACTTCGGGCAGCGGGCCCGCGAGGCCGCGCGGCGCGAACGTCGAGGAGCCGATGACGGCGGGACCGGCGACGGGCCGGCGCGCCTCGACCGGCGGCACGCCGGGCTCGGGAAACCCGGCGAGATGCGGGAGCGCGAAAACCGCCGTCGCCTCGGTGCCGACGAACGTTTCCCACCGTTGGCGCACCAGATGTGCGCCGGCACGCAGCTCGGAGAGCGGCCGGATGCCGGCGAATGGGGCCCAGGCCGGCGCGGGGTCGGGATCGAGGAGGTAGAGCGCGTGCGTCACAGACTCTGCACCAGCGCTTTGAGTTTGTCGGGATGTCCGGTCGGCATCACGAGCGTGTGGCCGTTGGCGCGTACGACCACCATATCCTCGATGCCGACGACGGCGACTTCTTCATTCTCCGCCCAGATTACGGAGTTCTTCACGTCGTCGCCCAGCGTGACGTTGCCGACGGTGACGTTGCCGTGCGCGTCGCGCCGGCGAATCCGCAGCAGCGCATCCCACGAGCCGATGTCGTCCCAGGCGAACGCGCCCGTTACGACCGCCAACCGCGTCGTCCGCTCCAGCACCGCGACGTCCACGGCGACGGGAGTCACTGCCGCGAAGAAGCGGGGCGCGTCGCCCTTCGTCAGCGCCGCCCAGCCGGGCGCGAGCTCCTCGGCATACGCCCCGGCTTCTCCGAGAAACCGCGCCGCGCTCCAGGCAAACAGACCACTGTTCCATAGGGCGCCGCGCCGCCGCAGCAGCGCGGCGCGCGCAGCGCTCGGCTTTTCGATGAAGCGCTTCACCTTGTGCGCGGTGCCGAGCGGTTTGCCGGGCACGATGTAGCCGTATCCCGTCTCGTTCCGCGTCGGCTTCACCCCGACGGTGACGAGCACATCCTGCTCGGCGGCGACGTCGAGCGCGTGTGTCGCCGCGGCGCGAAAGGCGCGGTCGTCACCGACCGCCCAGTCGGCGTGCAGCGAGAGCATTTGACCGCCGGGGTCGTGCTTGGCGATCCAGTGCGCTGCCCAGGCGAGCGCCGGCGCCGTCGACGCGCTGCGCGGCTCGGCGAAGATATTTGCTGCGGGAATCTCCGGCACGGTCGCGGCGACGCGGTCCACCAAAGAGGGGCTGGTCAGGATCAGGATCCGTTCGGGCGGCACGAGGCCCGAGAGGCGCGCGACCGTCTGCGCGAGGAGCGGCCGGTCGCCGGTCAACGCCAGCAGCTGTTTGGGCCGTTCCGGTGTCGAGAGCGGCCAGAACCGCGTGCCCGATCCGCCCGCGAGGATCGCGGCCCACGCACTCACGAGGCCCCCCCCTCCGGTTCCGCATCGCCGAACATCATCGCGATGCGTTGACTGAGCTTCGAGGGGCTGAACGGTTTCGTCACCAATGCCGCGCCGAGGCGGCGCGCTTCGCGGAGGATCCGATCCTCGCCTTCGGCGGTGAGAACGAGAACCGGAAGCCGGGCGGTGCCGCCCTGTTTGCGGAGGTCGCGCAGGAAATCGAGTCCGGAGCCGTCGGGCAGGTGCAGATCGAGCAGCAGGCCGTCGGTCGTCGGACTCGCACGGAGCGCGTTGCGGGCCTCGTCGAGCGTCCGCGCAAAACTCACGCGGTAGCCGAGCTGCTCGAGATAGGGCCGGAGGACGAGCCCAATGTGCGGCTCGTCATCCACCACGAGAAGGTGGCGAGCGGAGCTAGCGGGGGGGACCACCGACGACCATCCGCTTACAGCAGTCCGGCGATGGCGGTGCGGTGTCGCCGCAGATCGAACAGAAGGGCGCCCACGTTCGTCGCGGGCTGCACCAGCACGATGAGGAGCGCTTCGGCGTTGAGGACCGCAACGATGGCGAGTCCCCGGCTGAATTCGAGCACGGCGGTGGTGAAATCGCCGCGTCCCCCGCCATCGCCCAGCTGCGCCATCTGCTTGATCGCCGAGGGCAGGAGTGCAGCCACGCTTTCGGCATCGACGCCATTGGCCACGCGGGAGTCGATGGGCAGCCCATCGCGGCCCACCACTACTACGGCGTCCACGCCGTTGGAACGGCTGAGCGCCTCTACCACGTCGCGGATGGTCGCCATACGCGCGGGCAACCTAGGTTTTGGCGAAGTCGAAGTCAAGCAGCGACTACGGGTTGACCCACTCGAACGCACCCCTGTAAGTTCTCCAGCACTCATGCGCTCCTTCATTCTGTTCCTGGCAGCTTGCGCCCTCATCGTGTCATGCGGCAATCCGTCCGGCTTGCGAGCGGGCTTCCCGAACAAGCCCGACACGGTGTCGCTGTACGCGTTGACCCGCACGCCCGTTTCGCTGCCGTCGGGCTATTCGATCAAGGATCTGCAGCGGATCCGCACCGAATCGGGCTCGTCATTCGATTTCGCATTCGACATCGATTCCACCGGGCAGCCGGTGCTCCTTCCGACTGGACCGCTGAAGCTGGGCCAGCAGTCAGGGATCCAGACCAGTGCGCAGAATTTCGATTCCATCAAGGTTGCCCCGACCAGCGGCTATAACGTCGACAGCGCCCAGGTGGTGCATGAAGACAGCGTCCTGATCTTGATGACGCGCGCGAGCCTCTGCCAGAGCATCGTCGGTTTCGTGGCACCGTATTACGCGAAGCTACATGTGCTGGCGATCGACACGACGTCCGCGCCCAACGGCCGCCGGATCGATTTCGTGATTCTCAGCGACCTCAACTGCGGGTTTCGCGGCCTCGAACAAGGCCTGCCGCACCAGTAAACCATGATCGACCTGAAGTTGTTGCGCGCCTCGCCGGCTCAGGTGCGCGCGGCGCTTGCGCGCCGCGGCGATCAATCGTTGACGCGACTGCTCGACGAAATCGAAGCGCTGGACATGAAGCGTCGCACGCTGACCGCGCAGCTCGACACGCTGAAGGCGGAGCGTAACGACGCCGCGAAGACCGACGCGCAGACGGCCAAGGCGAAGGGCAAGCTCCCCGACGACGTCATCGTCGCGCGACGCAAACTCGGCGAGCGCATCACCTCGTTGGAGTCCGAGCTGCGCCAGATCGAGACGACACTCGACGCGAAGGCGCTGTTCGTTCCCAACTCGCCACTCAGCGATGTGCCTGATGAAGTCACTGTGTTACGAAGTTGGGGGACGCCGGCGCCCAAAGGCGGGAAGCCCCACTGGGAGATCGCGGAGCGGCTTGGCATTCTCGACCTGCCGCGCGGTGCGAAGCTCGCGGGATCGGGATTCCCGGTCTTGGTCGGCGCGGGTGCGCGGCTGGCGCGCGGCCTGATCAACTTCATGCTGGACCTGCACACGCGCGAGCACGGCTACATCGAAGTGGAGCCGCCTTTCATGGTGCGGCGCGATGTCATCACCGGCACGGGTCAATTGCCGAAATTCGAAGACGACCTCTACCGCACCATGCCGGACGACTTGTTTCTCGTTCCGACGGCGGAAGTTCCGGTCACGAACCTTCACCGGGAAGAAATCCTCGACGGGACGACGCTGCCCAAAGGGTACGCCGCGTACACGCCGTGCTTCCGGCGCGAGGCGGGCGCCGCGGGGAAGGACACGCGCGGGCTGCTGCGGGTCCATCAGTTCGACAAAGTCGAGCTCGTGCGATTCTGCCTCGCCGCCGATTCGCCGGCGGAGCACGAGAAACTGACCGGCCATGCGGAAACCGTCTTACAGAAGCTGGAGCTCCCCTACCGCGTCGCGGTGTTGCCGGCCAACGACTTCGGCTTCGCGGCCGCCAAGACCTACGACCTCGAGGCGTGGGCGCCGGGCGTCGGCCAGTGGCTCGAGGTGTCGAGCTCCAGCACGTACACCGACTATCAGGCCCGGCGCGCCAACATTCGCGCCCGCCCGCGGCCAGGCGAGAAGCCCGAATTCGTGCACACGTTGAACGCGTCGGGTGTTGCGCTGCCGCGCACGATCGCGGCGCTGCTCGAAACTCACCAGCAGTCCGACGGCTCCGTGACCGTCCCGCCGGCGTTGGTGCCGTATGTCGGCACTGACCGCATTGCCTAGACGGGCGGGACCCGTCGTGCTCGTCAGCGCCGCGCTCCTATTCGGCGCCCTGTCGGTCGGGTACGCCTGGATCGTGGCGCGCCACCTCCGCAACGACGCGCGCGAGACCAGTCGCCTCCTCGGCCACGTCTTCGCCGGCCTGAACGATCCGCGCGAAGGCGCCGCGGCCGATGCGCTGCTCGCCCTCGCCGATGAAGTGCGGCGGCTCGGCATCCCCCTGGCCGTGACCGACACCGCCGGCCGCATCACCGCGCTCGACAACCAGCCGTTCGACGCCACGGCGAGCGATGCGACACGCCTCGCCTGGATCGCCGAGCTGGACCGCATTCACCCGCCGTTGATTCAGCCCGGCGTCGGCATGATCCACTACGGCGCGCTGCCCGCCGCCCGCGCGTTCACCGGTCTCGCGGTTCTCCAGGGCGCGATGTTCCTCTGTCTCGTCTTGCTGGCGGTCTGGGCGATGCGCGAGCGCGTCGCCGCGGCGCGCGACCGGCTGTGGGTGGCGATGGCGCGCGAGTCCGCCCACCAGCTCGGCACACCCCTCATGAGCATCACGGGTTGGATTGATTACCTGCGGGAGAATCCGGGTACACCGGCCAGCGAGCTGGTCGGGCATCTTGAAGCGGACGCGGAGCGGCTGCAGCGCGTCGCGAAGCGCTTCGAACGGATCGGCCGTCCCGCCCGGCGCGAGCCCGTCGGATTGGGTACGGTTGCCGAGCGCGTCGTGGCGTACTTCCGGCCGCGGCTGCCGACGCTCGCCCACTCGGTGACGATCACCTTGACGTCGCCGGGCGCCGGACCGACCGCCACCGGTGATCCCGTGCTGATCGAGTGGGCGCTCGAGGTGATCGTGAAGAATGCCGTCGACGCGTTGAGCGGTCGGGGAGGCCGGATCGAGGTCGAGGTCGAGGTCGTCGATGCTCTGGCCCGCGTCAGCGTGCGCGATGACGGCCCCGGTGTCGCCCCCGAGATGCAGCACCAGCTGTTCGAGCCGGGCGTCTCCAGCAAGACCGGCGGCTGGGGGATCGGCCTCGCGCTGGCACGCCGGATCGTGGAGCAACAGCATGACGGCCGGGTGGAGTTCCGGCCGGGCGACAACGGTAAAGGGTCGGTGTTTGTGCTGGAATTTCCGCTGACATCGTGACGCAGCCACTTCCCCTGAATCCCGCCCAGCGGGAGGCGGTCGAGCATCCCGGTGGTCCGCTGCTCGTCCTCGCTGGGGCGGGGTCGGGGAAGACCCGCGTCCTGACGGCACGAATCGCGCACCTGATTACGACGCTCCATGTCGCGCCGCAGCGGATCTTCGCCGTGACGTTCACCAACAAGGCGGCGGGGGAAATGCGAACGCGCATCGGCCAGTTGCTCGGCGCCGATCCGCGCGGGCTCTGGATCGGGACGTTCCACTCGCTGTCGGCCCGGTTGCTCCGCCGCGAAGCGCCGTTGCTCGGATTCGGACCGAACTTCACGATCTACGACTCGGACGACTCCGAGGCGCTGGTGAAGCGCCTCCTCGAGGCCCGCCAGCTTTCCACCAAGGTGTACTCACCCCGGTCGGTCCACGGCGTGATCTCGAGCGCCAAGAACCGCATGCTGACGCCCGAGGAGCTCGGGGCGCAAATGGATACGCCGCTGATCAAGGTCGCGGCCGACGTCTATGCCGCGCTGGGGCCCGCGCTGAAACAGGCCAACGCGATGGACTTCGACGATCTGTTGCTCCACCCCCTCACGCTGTTTCGCGAGCATCCGGAACGCCTCGCGTACTGGCAGGATCGCTTTCAGCACGTCCTGGTGGACGAGTTCCAGGACACGAATGCCGCGCAGTACCTGCTCGTCAAACATCTCGCGAAGCGCCACGGCAATCTCTGCGTCGTGGGCGACGACGATCAGGCGATCTACGGCTGGCGCGGCGCCGATGTGCGGCACATGCTCACGTTCCAGAACGACTTTCCCGGCACGAAGCTCGTGCGACTGGAGCAGAATTACCGGAGCACCCAAATCATCCTCGATGCCGCGAACGGCATCATCTCCGAAAACACGGCGCGCCTCGGCAAGACCCTGTTTACGGAGAAGAAGGGCGGCGAGCCCGTGACGCTGCTGAGCAGCGCCGACGAGCGCGATGAGGCCGAATGGCTGGCGAACGAATACGCCCGCAGCGCGGCGGCTGGCGACGTGGCGTACGAGGGCATGGCGATCCTCTACCGCACCAACTCGCAGTCCCGCCCGCTGGAAGAGGCGTTTCGGTTCCGCGGCATTCCCTATCGACTGATCGGCGCGATCAGCTTCTACGAGCGGCGCGAGGTCAAAGACCTCCTCGCGTATCTGCGGCTGATCGCCAATCCGGCGGATGACGAGGCGTTCCTCAGAGTCGTGAACGTCCCCCGCCGCGGCATCGGCGACGCATCGCTCGCCGTGCTCGGCCGCGCGGCGGCCGGGTGGCAGAAGCCGCTCCTCGAGGCGGCGCGCCGTGCCGGGAGCGTGAATGACCTGCGCCCCAACGTGCGGGAGGCCCTGAGCGGCGTCGCCGCGCTGCTCGATCGGCTGCGCGAGGCCGTGGGACAGGCCGACCCAGCCACCGCGCTCGAAACGATCCTGGCGACGACCGCCTACGAGCAGTACCTGGCCGAGGAAGGGGCCGAGGGGATGGAGCGGATCGAGAACGTGCGCGAGCTGATCGCCGGCGCCGCGGCCTGGGCGGAGGTCCAGGACCCCGAGGCGGCCGAGGGCACCGGCACGCCGGTCGAGCGCTACCTCACGCAGGCTGCCCTCATCACGCCCGTGGACGAGGACAAGGACGAACCGGGCGTCACGCTGCTCACCGTGCACATGGCCAAGGGACTCGAGTGGCCGATCGTCGCGCTCGCGGGTCTGGAGGATGGATTGTTTCCGCTGGGTCGCTCCGTCGAACAGCCGGGCGGCGTCGAAGAGGAGCGACGATTGTGCTACGTGGGTCTCACGCGCGCGCGCGAAAGGTTGTATCTCTCATGGGCGCGCACGCGGTACCGGAACGGCCGGCTGGAGCTCGCGGAGCCGTCCCGCTTTCTCGATGCGCTGCCGCCGCAGGTCGTGGAGGAGCGGAGTACGACGCCCTCCTGGCGGCCGCTGCGATCGTCAGGAGCGATGCCGCCGCGGCCGGCACGGCCGCGAGGCGCCGCGGCGCGGCGGCTGCTGCCGGATCTCGGATTTCCCGAAGAAGCGTCGCAGGACGCGCCGCGCTACGTAAAAGGTGAACGCGTGCGCCACCGCAAATTCGGCGGCGGGATCGTGCGCGCGGTATCGGGCGAAGGCCGCGATCTGCGCGTGAGCGTGGACTTCGACGATCCGGACATCGGGACCAAGCAACTGCTCGTCGCCTATGCCGGGCTCGAGCGCGATTGGGAAGGAGACGGGGCATGAGCGTGTCGCGGGACGAAGTGCTGCGCATCGCCCAGCTGGCGGAGCTCGACGTGGACGAGGAGACGTTGCCGACGCTCGCGGATCAGATGTCGCGCATCCTCGATTACGCGGCGCAGCTGAGCGCCGTGCCCGCGAACGGCACGGTGAAGGTCTTTGTGCCCGGTCCCGACGCGATCCGATTCCGCGCCGATCAAGTCACGCCGTCCGGGCTGGCGTTTGGTCCCGAGGAATTCGCACCGGCCTTCAAGGAGGGCTTCTTCGTCGTGCCGAAGCTTGGCCAGTTCGAGTGAGTGACGCAAAAGCGGTCGCCGACCGCCTGGTAAAAGCGAAGCGCCTCAACGCGCTGCTCACGCCTCCCAAAGACCTCCGCAAGTCGCTCAACACGCAGATCGCCGCGGCGCGTCCGACCGGCGTGCTGTACGGCATGCCGGTCGCCGTGAAAGACAACATCTGTACGCTGGAATTCACGACGACCTGCGGCTCGCGCATTCTCGAAGGATACCGCTCGCCGTATGAGGCGACCGCCGTCGCGAAGCTCAAAGCGGCGGGCGCGCTGATCGCGGGCAAGACGAACTGCGACGAGTTTGCGATGGGTTCGTCGACCGAGCACTCGGCCTACGGTCGGGTGCTGCATCCGCTCGACAAGACACGCGTGCCCGGCGGCTCGTCCGGCGGATCCGCGGCGCTGGTGGCCGCCGGCGCAGTGCCCGCGGCGCTCGGCTCGGAGACGGGCGGCTCCGTGCGGCAGCCCGCCGCCTTCTGCGGCGTCGTCGGGATCAAACCGACCTACGGCCGCGTCAGCCGCTACGGCCTCGTCGCCTTCGGCTCGTCGCTGGACCAGATCGGCGTGTTCGGCCGGAGCGTACACGATGCGGCGCGCGTGCTGTCGGTGATCAGCGGCCGCGATCCCAGGGACTCGACCTGCGAGGACCGCGATCCGCTGCGGTTGCCCACGGTTCCGGAGTCGTTGCAAGGCTTCGTGATCGGCCTGCCGAAAGAGTACTTCCCGCCGGAGCTCGATCCGGCCGTGCGGCGGGCGTGCGACCGCGCCATCAGGATAATGAAGGAGTTGGGGGCCGCCGTCCGCGAGGTCTCCCTGCCGCACACGCCCTACGCGGTGCCCACCTATTACGTCATCGCGCCGGCGGAGGCGTCATCCAACCTCGCCCGCTACGACGGGGTGCGGTACGGCCCGCGGTTCAACGGCGCCGCGGATCTGCGCAGCCTGTATCGCTCGACGCGCGGGCAGGGATTCGGACCGGAGGTGCGGCGCCGCATTCTGGTGGGTACCTACGTCCTGTCGGCGGGTTACTACGACGCCTACTACCGGCGTGCCCAGCAGATGCGCGCGCTGATCGTCCAGGACTTCCGGAACGCGTTCGATCGCGGTGTCGACCTCCTGTTTACGCCCACCGTCCCCAGTCCGGCGTTCAAGGCCGGGGAGAAGCTCGCCGATCCGATCGCGATGTACATGTCCGACATCTTCACCGTGACCGCGAATCTCGCCGGCCTGCCGGCGATGTCCCTGCCGATCGGACGCGCCAAAGGACTACCGCTGGGCGGCCAGCTGATCGGCCAGGCGTTCCTCGAGGACGAAATGATCGAGGCCGCGTACGCGCTCGAGCGCGTGGTCCCCGCGACGGACGAAGCCTGATGAGTTGGGAAACGATCATCGGGCTCGAGACGCACGTGCAGCTGCGCACGAAGTCAAAGATGTTCTGCGGTTGCTCCACGGTGTTCGGCGCGCCTCCCAACACGCAGGTCTGTCCCGTCTGCCTCGGGTTGCCGGGCGCGCTGCCGGCGGCCAACGGCGCCGCCATCGGTCTCGCCGTTCGCGGCGCGCTCGCACTCGGCTGCACGGTGCATCCGAAGAGCGTTCGCCACCAACGGCGCGCTTTCGTTCCTCTCGTCCGAGCGCGGCGTCGTCAACGCCACGATCGTACGGCTGCACCTCGAGGAGGACGCCGGCAAGTCGATTCACGATCGTTTTGCCAAGGCGACCGCGGTCGATCTCAATCGCTCGGGTGTGCCGCTCATCGAGATCGTCGGGGGCCCCGATCTGCGTTCTCCCGCGGAAGCGCGCGCGTACCTCCAGACCCTGAAGCAGCTGCTCGAGTACATCGGCATTTCCGATTGCGACATGGAGAAGGGCAGTCTGCGCGTGGATGCCAACGTCTCCGTGCGCCGGGCCGGTGAGACAGCCCTCAGTACGCGCACCGAGGTCAAGAACATCAACTCGTTCGCGTTCGTCGAGAAGGCGCTGAACGTGGAGCGCGATCGCCAGATCGCGCTTGTCGAGTCTGGCGGTACCGTGACGCAGCAGACGATGCTGTACGACTCCAAGGAAAACAGCGTTCGCCCCCAACGCTCGAAGGAGGAGAGCCACGACTACCGGTATTTCCCCGAGCCCGACCTGCCGCCGCTCGTGCTGACGCCGGAGTTCGTCGCCGAGCAGCAGAGCGAGCTGCCGGAGCTGCCTGGGGCCAAGCGCGACCGATTCGTGGCGAGCTACGGCCTCAGCCGTGAGCATGCCGCAGTCGTCGCGGCAACGCGTGCCGTGGCCGATTACTTCGAGACCGTTGCGAAGACCAGCACGGAGCCCCAGGCCGCCGCGAACTGGGTCATGACGGAAGCGCTCGCCGACGCGAAGGACCACGGCGATCAGCTGCGCGTGTCACCGGACGCGCTCTCGCAAATCATCGGGTTGGTCAAGGGCGGCACCCTGAGTCATCAGGCGGCGAAGCGGGTGTTCGCGGAAGTCGCCGCCAAGGGCGGCGATCCCCGGGCCATCGCGGAGTCACTCGGTCTCGTCCAGGTAGGCGACACCAACGTCATCGCAGGTTGGGTGACGGAAGTGATGGCCGCGCATCCGTCCGAAGTGGAACGCTACAAGAGGGGCGAAAAGAAGTTGCTGCCGTTTTTTGTGGGCCAGTTGATGCGCGCGTCGAAGGGCAAGGCGGATCCCAAACTGGCGCAGCGCGTGCTCGAGGAAAAGCTCGCCCCTTAGCTCTCCCGCCAGGGACGCTGCGCGCGCGACTGCTTCCAGTACTCGAGCGCCGGCGTCGGCAACCCAAAATGCTGTTGCGCCG
>QHUF01000092.1 GCA_003221075.1 Gemmatimonadota bacterium | reverse complement strand
GAGCCACTCCTCCTGGAACCTGCGGTAGAGGCCGAGTATCAGGCGCGCCTCGGCCTCCGCATCCTCCGACGTGGCGTGTGCAGTATGCCCTTCTTGCCACAGGAACTCCGTGGTGCGCAGGAACAGCCGCGTGCGCATCTCCCAGCGGACGATGTTGCACCACTGGTTGAGCAGCACCGGCAAGTCGCGGTAGCTCTGGATCCACTTCGCGAGCATGCCGTAGATGATCGTCTCCGACGTCGGCCGCACGACGAGCGGCTCCTCGAGCGCCGACGTGGGATCGACCGCGATGGCATCCTTTCCCTCTTTGCCGGTCGCCCGTAAACGCGTATGCGTGACGAGGGCGACCTCCTTCGCGAATCCTTCGACGTGCTCGGCCTCCTTCGCGAGATAGCTCATCGGGATGAAGAGCGGGAAGTACGCGTTTTGATGGCCCGTCGCCCTGATCATGTCGTCCAGCGCGCGCTGCATCAGCTCCCAAATCCGGTAGCCGTGCGGACGGATGACCATGCAGCCGCGCACAGGCGAATAGTCCGCTAATTGGGCCTGGGTTATGACGTCGCCGTACCACTCGCTAAAGTCCTTGGCGCGTGGCGTGATTTTCTGTGCTTGTGCCATTAATCGAAATATCCGTTGAGAAGCTTGTCGAGCGGAACCTTCGCTTCGGTTCCCGCATTGAGATCGCGCACCACAGCCAGGCCCGCGTGGCGCTCTTCCGGACCGATGATCACAGCGCGCGGCGCACCGCGTGCCGCCGCCAGCTCGAGCTGCTTGCGGACGCCGGTGTGCCGGAGCCCGTATTCGACCGCGATCCCCCGGTCCCGCATCGCATGAGCGAGCTTCAGCACCCAGGGCATATCGTCGCCCCCCACCGCTATCAAAAAGGCGCCGAGCTCGATCGACGCCCTGGGGGCTACGCCGCGCTCCTTGAGGAGCTCACTGAGGACAACATCGCCCATGCCGAACCCCAGTGCCGGCAGGTCGGGTCCACCAGCGGCCTTGAGGAGCCGGTCATATCGTCCACCGCCGGCGATAGCGCGCAGCCTGTGCTGCGTGTCGAACAGCTCGAAAACAATGCCGGTGTAGTACGCGAGACCGCGGACGATCGTCAGATCGACTTCGACGAAGTCGCCCAGTCCCATGGTCGTGAGTGTAGCAACTGTCTCGCGCAGCGGCTCGATGGCCTGGGCCCCCCCAGGAAGCGAGCTGAGCAGCGCCGAGACAGGCTCCAATCCGATCAGGGACCGCCGGGGGATTGGGCGCGATGTCTGGCCCGAACCCGTGTAGGCACCCCCCAGCTGCCACGTCACCCATTCCTCGTCCCTGCTAGTCTTGTCGAGCATGGCAAAAGCCTGCAGCAGGCTATCCTCCCGGATATCGTAACCGAGCAGCAAAGTACGCAGCACTCGGCGATCGGAGATGCGCACCTTGAAATCGCCCGGCCCGAACCCGAATGCCCTCATGATGTCGATCGCGGCCGCGATCAGCTCCGCATCGGCCAGCGCGCTCGTCTCGCCGATGATGTCCATATTGAGCTGGAAGTGCTCTTTCAACCGGCCCCGCTGCTGGCGCTCGTAGCGAAACAGCTGGGGAATCGAGAACCAACGGATTGGCTTTTTCAGCGCTTGCCCCCGTGCAGCGACCATACGGGCAAGCGTGGGGGTCATTTCTGGTCGTAGGGCGACATCTCGATCGCCCTTATCGCGAAATGAATACAATTGCTGTTCGATCTCTTCACCACTCTTTCTCGTGTAGAGATCCAGCGCTTCCAGCGGCGGGCCATCGTACTCCTCGAAGCCGTAGCGCCGGGCCACGTTGCGCCAGGTTGCGAAGATGTGGTTTCGGAGGCTCAGGTCTTCAGGGTAAAAATCGCGAAAGCCGGGTAGGGCTTTTCCTTGCATCGCAACAACTTAACCGACGGGCGCGAAGCCGGGCAAGCGAGCCATCGCGTCGCCGACGGTATGAAACGAACCGGTGACCAAAATGGTCTCCGCTCCTTCCTGAATGTCATGCAGTGCGCGCTCAAAATCCGGCTCGAACGAAACGTCGGGCCCCATCTCCTCGATCGACCAGCGTTGCATGAGCGGAATCGACGGCGGAACGGTCAGCGTGAGGCGGTCGACCAGTGGCCGCAGCGAATTGAGCATCGCGCGCCAATCCTTGTCGTTGCGAATCCCCACGAGTGCATGCAGCGGCCGGCGGATCGTCCTGCCCGATTCGGCCAGCGCCTGCGCGACGACGCGCATGCCGTCTGGATTATGCGCCACGTCGAAGATCCACTTGCCGCGAACCTCGAAGCGGCCGGGGATGTAGGCGTGGGTAAAGCTGGCGGGGAGGTTTTTCCCGACGGGCCCGAATGGCCTCGGTAACGCGTTGAGCACGGCGTGCGCAACGAGTGCGTTGGCGATTTGATGCTTCCCTCGCAGCCCCAGCTTCGTATCCTTTCGCGGCCGAAGCGTCGTATCGACCGTGATGATCGGCTCGGCGCCCCGGCGTTTGGCCTCCCGCACGAGCTCGGCGCGGATCGCGGGATCGGCTTCGCCGGTGACGAACGGAACCTTCGGTTTCGCGATCCCCGCCTTCTCGCGCGCGATCCCCTTGAGGTCGCTGCCCAGGTACTCGACGTGCTCCAGCGCGATCTTCGTGACCGCGGTGACGAGCGGGGCCAGCACGTTGGTGGCGTCGAGCCGGCCGCCCAGCCCGACTTCGATGACAGCGATGTCGACGTCCCGGGCCGCGAGATCGGCGAATGCGATGGCGGTGGTCGCTTCGAAGAAGCTCGCGTCGAGCCGCTCGATGTGCAGCTTGAGCTGTGCCGTCCATTCGGCGAACGCGTCCTCTCCGATCGGGACCCCGTCGACCGTGATCCGTTCACAGGGTGATATGAGATGGGGGGAGGAATACAGTCCGACGCGCCACCCTTGCGCCCGCAGCTCGTTGGCCACGAAGGCGCAGGTGGACCCTTTGCCGTTGCGAAAAGAAACTGGACGGCGTCTTCGAAGGTCAGTCGGCGGCCTCAGCCGGCCACGCGCCGGTCATGTGCCGCAGCAGCTGGGCGGCCGTATCCCGCAATTCGCCACGGGGAACGACGGCGTCGATCATCCCATGATCGAGGAGGAATTCGGCTGTCTGGAATCCTTCGGGGAGGTCTTGGCCGATCGTCTGCTTGATGACGCGCGGTCCCGCGAAGCCGATCACCGCTCCGGGCTCGGCCAGGATCAGATCACCCTGCATGGCATAAGAGGCTGAAACGCCGCCGGTCGTCGGGTTGGTGAGCACGGACATGAATGGGACCTTCGCTCCCCGCAGCTCCGCGATGACCACCGACGTCTTGGCCATCTGCATCAGCGACAGCACGCCCTCCTGCATCCTCGCCCCGCCCGATGCGGAGACCAGGATCAGCGCCGTCTTCTTGTCGATCGCGTACCGGGTCAGGCGGGCGATCTTTTCTCCGACCACCGATCCCATCGAGCCGCCCATGAAGCTGAAGTCCATCACGCCGAGACCGATGGGGATGCCGTGGAGCCGCGCGTAGCCGGTGCGGATGGCGTCGAGCGGGCCGGCCTTCTTGATGGCGGCCTGCACCCGCTCGGCGTAGTTCTCGAATTTGAGAGGATCGGCGGATTTCAATCCGGCGAACAGCTCGTGCCACGACCCTTCATCGACCAGCAGGTCGATGTATTCCTGGGCGCTGATGCGGCGGTGGTGGCCGCAATTGGGGCACACGTTGAGCGCGCGAACGAAACGTTCGCGGATGTCGACGTGCCCGCACTGATCACACTTCTCCCAGGCGTCTGCCGGGATCTCGAGCTTTACACGCTCAGAGGTGCGCGGCTTTCGTTCCTTTTTGAACCAGGCCATTCGCGCCATATAGTGACGAAGCGCACAATTTGTGACCGGAGCTGTACCGACGCTAGCCCCGCGTAGCTAAGCTATTGTCCCAGTTCGGCATAGCCGGATTGCCGAGACTCCCACGCGACGCGCAGCGCAATCCCGACGCCAACCGAGCACGCCAAGAGGAACGATCCACCGTAGGAGAAAAACGGCAGCGGGATGCCGGTGATCGGCATCAGGTTGATCGTCATGCCCACGTTTTCGACGATATGCGTGAAAAAGAGGCCGGCGATACCGAACACGCACAGGCTCGAGAACGGATCGATGGCTTTCCGCGCGACGCGCAGCAAGCCGAACAGCAGCCACGCGAACAGAGACAACGCCACCAGCACGCCGACGAATCCCAGCTCCTCGCCGACGACCGAAAAGATGAAATCGGTATGCTGCGCGGGGAGGAAAGCGAGCCGTTTTTGGGTGCCCTCCGTGAATCCCTTCCCCAGCAGCCCGCCGGAGCCGACCGCGACCTTCGATTGGATGACGTGCCATCCCGCCGCGCGCGGATCGACGTCGGGATTCAGAAACGCCAGCAGCCGGTTCTGCTGGTACGGCGCCAACCGATTCCAGAACGGCAGCGCGAGGACGCCGCCCAGTACGTTCAGCCCCATAATGGCGACCCCTTCCCAGAGGTAGGGTCGCCACCAGAGCAACAGGGCGGCGAGCACCGCAATCCAGATGCCCCACGCCACGGTCGAGACCGCCAGGACGAGCCCGATGACGGGGGACGCGAGCAGCACCAACAGCGATGGCTTCGTGCCCGCCCAGAACAGCATCAAGAACAGAATCGCGATGAACACGATCGCGCTGCCCAGGTCGGGCTGCTTGAGGACGAGTAGGCAGGGCACCCCGGCGATGATGCCCGGGATGATCAAATCGCGCAGCATGGCAGGCGGCTCACGCAGCGTCGCGAGCCAGCGGGCCAGCATCAGGATCGTCGCCACCTTCGCGAGCTCCGCCGGTTGACCGAAATGACGCCCGCCAATCGAAATCCACGACTTGCTGCTCGCCGCGGTTCCCGCGCCCGTGCCGATGAAGAGCGTGAGCAGCAGGAGCAACAACGCGATCGCATATGCGAACGGGGTCGCCCATTCCAGCATCCGCGGGGAAGTGCGGAAGATGAGCACGGCGACGATCAGGCAGAGGCCCAACCAGACGAGCTGCCGCTGCCAGATCGTCGCGACGAACGTCGGGACGTCGGTCTGGCCGGCGGAATACAGCGCTGCGAGCCCGTACAGCGCCAGCAACGCGACCGATGCGACCAGCGCCTTATCGAGTTGGCGGACGCGCGACAGCACTGTCGACCGGAAGCACGGGAGGGAGACTATCGGGCAGCACGGGGATCTGGAACGGCGCCGGCGCCGAGTCCGTCGGGACGGTCACGCGCAGTCTCGTGGCAGCGGTTTCCTCAAGGCCGAGGTAGTGTGCGATCGTGCGGCTGACGATCGGGATCGCCGCGGTGCCGTGCTGGGCGAACTCGATGATGGCCCCGACGACGATCTCCGGCTTCTCGGCAGGCGCGAACCCGATGAACCAGCCATGGGAGGCGCCGTGGGGGTTCTGCGCCGTCCCGGTCTTTCCGGCGATCTGCAATCCCGTGAGGCGCCCGCTACGGGCTGTTCCCTCCTCGACGACGGCAATCATGGCGCGGCGCAGGGTCGTGAGCTGATCGGGGTTCAACTCGAGCGATGCGCTCGTTCCGGGCGCCGCTGCCCGCCGCACGACGAACGGCGTCCGCACCCGGCCGTCACTCGCGAGCTGCTGATACAGCCGCACCATCTGCGCGAGCGTCTGAGCGTTCTCGCCCTGTCCGATCGCGAGGTTCAGCGCGACCGCCGACGTCCAGCGGCGCGGGCCGTACAAGCGGTCGTAATACTCCGGGCCGGTAGGAAACTCGGAGGAAATCTCGTCCGGCAGGTCGATCCCCGTGCGTCCGCGGAACCCCCAATCGTTCGCGTCCTCGAGCAGCGACGTCACGCCCAGCTTGATGCCCAGCTGGTAGAAGTAGACGTCGCAGCTTTGCGCGATCGCTTCCGTCAGCGTGAGATCGCCGTGCCCGTGTGCGTTCCAGCACCGGAAGAACCGGTTCCCGTATTGCAGCCCGCCCCTGCAGGGGATCGGCATATGGCTGCGTGGCCCGACGATCCCGCGCTTCAGGGCCATCGCCGCGACGGCGAGCTTCCACGTCGATCCCGGCGGGTAGCGGGCCTGAATAGCGCGATCGAGCA
This sequence comes from Gemmatimonadota bacterium, assembly GCA_003221075.1. Lineage (GTDB taxonomy): Bacteria > Gemmatimonadota > Gemmatimonadetes > Gemmatimonadales > GWC2-71-9 > 20CM-2-65-7. Next base: position 195 of record QHUF01000092.1, on the reverse strand, counting down.
GCGGATGGGCCGGGCTTTCGTTGAGGGAGCGCCAATACGGGGCCGAGATGCCGCCCACGAAGGCATTGGGGTCGAATCCGGGGGCGCTGTAGAGCGCGAGGACTTCGCCGGTATTTGGATTCAGCGCCATGACCGCGCCGCGCTGTCCGGCGGGAAACGTCCGGGAGATGTAGCGCTGCAGGTCGAGATCGATCG
>QHUF01000245.1 GCA_003221075.1 Gemmatimonadota bacterium | reverse complement strand
AGCGCAAAACGAAACGCGACGTGCTGATGAAAGAGTTGTCGGTCAATCAGGTGCGGAAGGGTGTGGTGAAGAACATCACCGACTTCGGGGCCTTCATCGACCTGGGCGGCGTGGACGGCCTGCTGCACATCACCGACATGAGCTACGGCCGCGTGTCGCATCCGTCCGAGATGGTGCAGATCGGCCAGGAGCTCGAGGTCAAAGTCCTCGACATCGACTGGGAGCGCGAGCGCATCTCGCTCGGCCTGAAACAGCTGCAGCCGTATCCGTGGCAGAACGTGGCCGCGAAGTATCCGGTTGGAACGCGCGTACAGGGCAAGGTCGTGTCGATCACGAATTACGGCGCGTTCGTCGAGCTCGAGCCGGGGATCGAAGGCCTCGTGCACATCTCCGAGATGAGCTGGACGCGCAACGTCCGGCATCCGTCGAAGCTCGTGTCGATCGGCGAGTCGATCGAAGCCGTCGTGCTCAAGGTCGACGAGACCGAAGAGAAAGTCTCGCTCGGCATGAAGCAGACCGAGCAGGATCCGTGGATGGCGCTGCCGCAGAAGTATCCGGTCGGCACGCGGCTGCGCGGCAAGGTCCGCAACCTCACGTCGTTCGGCGCGTTCGTGGAAATCGAGCCCGGCATCGACGGGCTGATTCACATTTCCGACATGTCGTGGACCAAGCGCGTGCAGCATCCGTCCGAAGTCGTGAAGAAGGGCGACGAGGTCGACGTGCTGATTCTGAACGTCGACGCCGAGAACAAGCGGATCTCATTGGGCCTCAAGCAGGCGCAAGAGGACCCGTGGCTGCGCATCGGCGAGACCTACCCGGTCGGCACGGAGCTGCGGGGTCGCGTCATGCGCCTGATGGACAAAGGTGTCGTCGTCGACCTCGGCAGCGATATCGAAGGCTTCGTGCCGATGTCGCAGCTTGGAATTCCGGACATTCAGCAGCCCGGCGACGCCGTGAAGGAAGGGCAGGCGGTCGAGCTGAAGGTTTTGGAAGTGGATCCCATCCATCATCGGATCGTGCTGGCCGCTACCGGTTTCCCGAAGGATGACATCATTCCGATCCCCGCTCCGACTCCGGCTCCGGTCAGTGAGGAGATGCCAGATACAGACGCCTGAGAGGCCGAGAGGCTGAGGGGCCGTGAGGTTTGAGGGGCGAGTGTCCTGCTCGCCCCTCGTTCCTTATAGCCCCTCAGCCTCTCAGCCTCTCAGCCTCTCGGCGTCTCCCTTACACACTCGGCATCTGACCATCAGATTCTCGAACATGTCAATGCGAGAGAAACTAGAACTTCTTCAACAGAAGAGATCCGAATCCGAGCAGGGTGGCGGATCCGATCGGATCGAGACTCAGCACAAGAAGGGCAAGATGACGGCACGCGAGCGACTCGACGTGCTGCTCGATCCTGGCTCCTTCGTCGAGCTCGACCGCTTTGTGACGCACCGCGCCACCGATTTCGGTCTCGCCGAGCAGAAGGTGCTGGGTGACGGCGTCGTGACGGGGTGGGGCAGAGTGGAAGGGCGCCTCGTCTACGTCTTCTCGCAGGACTTCACGGTTTTCGGCGGTGCGCTGTCGGAAGCGCACGCGGAAAAAATCTGTAAGGTGATGGATCTCGCCGTGCAGAACGGCGCCCCGATCGTCGGGCTGAACGATTCGGGCGGCGCGCGCATCCAGGAAGGCGTCGCGTCGCTCGGCGGCTACGCCGACATCTTCCTGCGCAACACGCTGGCCTCGGGGGTCGTGCCGCAGATCAGCGCGATCCTCGGTCCCTGCGCCGGCGGGGCGGTCTACAGTCCCGCGATCACCGACTTCATCTTCATGGTGCGCGGCATCTCGTACATGTTCGTGACGGGGCCAAACGTCGTGAAGACGGTGACGCACGAGGAGGTCGACTTCGAGAAGCTGGGCGGCGCCGACGTGCACGGCGCCACCTCGGGCATCGCGCATTTCGTGCACGACTCCGAGCTCGAGTCGATCACCGCGATCCGCACGTTGCTGTCCTTTCTACCGGGCAACAATCTGGACAGCCCGCCGGCCCGCACGCCGGACGATCCGGCGGACCGCCGCGAGGAGGCGCTGCTCGAGGTGGTGCCGGACGACCCGGCGAAGCCGTACGACATGCATGACGTGTTGCGTCACGTCGTGGACAACGGGTCATTTCTCGAGGTGCAGCGGGACTACGGCAGCAATCTGATCGTCGGGTTCGCGCGATTCGCCGGCAGGCCGGTCGGCGTGGTCGCCAATCAGCCGTCCGCGCTCGCCGGCGTCCTGGATATCGCCGCCTCGGTCAAAGGTGCCCGATTCATCCGCTTCTGCGACGCGTTCAACATCCCGCTCGTGACGTTCGAGGACGTGCCGGGATTTCTTCCGGGTGTGGCGCAGGAACATGGCGGCATCATCAAGCACGGCGCCAAGCTGCTGTTCGCCTACTGCGAGGCCACGGTGCCGAAGCTCACGGTCATCACGCGCAAGGCGTATGGCGGCGCCTACGACGTGATGAGCTCCAAGCACATCCGCGGCGACTACAACGTCGCCTGGCCGACCGCGGAGATCGCGGTGATGGGCCCCAAGGGAGCGGTCGAGATCCTGTATAAAGGAGAAGCGAGCGAAGAGCGCGCCAACGAGTACCGTGAAAAGTTCGCCCATCCCTACCAGGCGGCGGCGCGCGGCTACCTCGACGACATCATTGATCCGCGCGATACGCGGCCGCGCCTGATCGAGGCGCTGCTGACGCTCGAGACGAAGCGCGCCAAAAACCCGCCCAAGAAGCATGGCAACATTCCTCTTTAAGGCTGTCGCCCTGCTCGTATTGCAGAGCCCACAGCAGGATTTGTGGGCGCGCGTCAACGCTGATTCGACCGACGGACCGGCGTGGCTCGAGCTGGGACGTGCCTACCTGCAGCGGGCCGCCGACTATCACACCCATCGGAAACCGGTGACGGTCGATACGGTGTGGGCGCACGCGACAGTCGATACAGCGCAGCGGGCCTTCGAGCGAGCCGCGCGCTGGAGCGCCGGAACGCGGACGGCGGACTCTGCGCGGGTGTACCGTGTCTACGCGTTCGGCGAATGGGCCTACGTGGACTGGGAGGCGGCCGGAAGCGCCGCGGCAACGCTCACCTGGCACAGCCTCCCCGAGGGGCTGCGGCTGCCGCCCGTCCTCGAAGAGCTGGGCGAAAACCTGCTGCGGGCCTGTCCCCACCGGGGCATCCTGTTCACCGCCGGCGAGACGGATACTCAGGCGGCCTGGTACCTGCGGTTTTCGCGCGGGCTGCGGCCGGATCTCATGATCGTGCCGTACAACCGCTGGTACGCCGACAGTGTGCTGCGCAATCGCTTGCTGCGGGAAATGAAGACGCGAAATCCGTCGTTGCGCGCGCTCAGCCAGTCCCGCGCGGTCTGCGCCAGCATGGGATTCGAGCGCCCACCCGACGAGCGCGCGGTCAAATGGAACAAGCGGCCGCTCGTGTGGGTGACCGGCAAGGAAACGAAGGCCGACCGCGTGCCGGCGCAGGATTTCGTCTTCGCGGCGCTGAAGCTCGCCGTCGATGAACATGAAACCTGGACCGGGCCGGTGACCGCGCTGTACCGGCGCGCCGTGACCAACGTCGGCGCGTTGTGCAAGGCGTTCGACACGTTTGAGCTGCAGGCGGAGGTGGGGTGCCGATGATTTTTGATGTAGGGGCGCAGCATGCTGCGCCCCTACACGATCGTATCACCTCTCCATGATCAAACGGGTGTTGGTCGCGAACCGGGGTGAGATTGCGGTTCGCGTCATTCGCGCGTGCCACGAAGAAGGTCTTGCGGCGGTCGCCGTGTACTCCGAACCGGATCGCCTCGCCCCGCACGTCCGCGATGCCGACGCCGCCGTGCTGCTCGGTCCCGCGCCCTCGTCGGAGTCCTATCTCGACATCGGTAAGCTGATCACGGCCGCGAAGAACAGCGGCTGCCAGGCGGTGCATCCGGGCTACGGCTTCCTGTCCGAACGGGCCGCGTTCGCCGATGCCTGCAAGGATGCGGGGCTCGTCTTCGTGGGTCCGCCCGCCTCGGCGATCCGCGCGATGGGAGACAAAACGGAAGCGCGGCGCCGCATGCAGGCCGCCGGCGTTCCAGTGGTGCCCGGTACCACGGCGCCGCTGCGCGATCCGATCGAGGCGCGCAAGGAGGCCAAGCGTCTCGGCTATCCTGTCATGCTGAAGGCGGCCGCCGGAGGCGGTGGCAAGGGGATGCGGCTGGTCGCCAATGATGCAGAGGTCGAGGGTGCGTTCCAGGCCGCACGGCGGGAGGCGCAGAAGGCGTTCGGCGACGGCACCCTCTACGTCGAGAAGTACCTCCATCGGCCGCGGCACATCGAGATCCAGATTCTGGCCGATCACCGCGGCCGTGTCGCCGCGCTCGGCGAGCGGGAGTGCAGCATCCAGCGGCGCCATCAGAAGCTCATCGAGGAGTCGCCGTCGGTCGCCGTGTCGCCGGCGCTGCGCCGCCGCCTGTCGGAAGCCGCCACCGCGGCAGCCGGCGCGGTCGGCTACGTCAGCGCGGGCACGATCGAGTTTCTGCTCACGCCTTCTGGGGAGTTCTACTTCCTCGAGATGAACACCCGCATCCAGGTCGAGCACCCCGTCACCGAGCTCGTGTATGGTGTGGATCTCGTACGCGAGCAGCTGCGGATCGCGGACGGGCAAGCGATGCGGGTGCATGGGGCGTCGGGTCCGGGTGGCCAGCTTCATCCGCGAGGTCATGCAATCGAATGCCGCATCACCGCGGAGGATCCGTTCAACGATTTTCTCCCGCAGACGGGTGTGCTGCAGTATCTGCGCGTCCCCAGCGGGCCCGGCATTCGCTGGGATGCCGGGATCGAGGCGGGGAACGATGTGACGCTGTTCTACGATCCACTGCTCGCCAAGCTCCTCGCGTGGGGCGAGACGCGCGAGATCGCGATTCAGCGCATGCGGCGCGTGTTGCGTGAGCTGGTGATCGTCGGCTTGCCGACGAGCCAGCCGTTCCACCTGCGCGTCATGGATGATGCCGAGTTTCTAAAGGGCGAGATCGACATCACGTACCTCGAGCGCGCCGGCGCGCGGGTGCTGGCCGCGCCGCTGCGCCCTGGCGTGGAGCGGGCACTTGCCATTGCTGCGGCGATGGTGGCTGACCAGGGGCATGACCGACCGCCGCCTAGCAGTTTGACCGCCCGACTGCCGCAGTCGAGCACCTGGACGCAAGCCGCTCGCCTCGACGCGCTTCGCGACGGCCTCGAGTGAGCGATATCGTAACCATTACAGGGATCGCCGTGGGCGGAGATGGGGTCGGCAGGCTGAGCGATGGCCGCGTCGTCTTCGTGCCGCGAACGGTGCCCGGGGATCGTATTCGCCTGCGTCCCGATTCGCTCCAGCGCCATCGCAACTTCGCACGAGCAGATGTCGGCGAGGTCGTCACAGCCGGGCTAGGGAGAGTCACCCCGCCGTGCCCGCATTACGTGAGCGATCACTGCGGCGGCTGCCAGCTGCAGCACGTGGCCTACGACGAGCAGCTCAAAGCCAAACGCGCGATCGTCGGTGAGACACTGCGGCGGCTCGGCAAACTCAAGATCGAGGACCCCGAAATCGTAGAGGCGCTCGATGAGTGGCGGTATCGCTCGAAGATCTCCATGGCGGCGAAAACGACGGCCGGACGGCCGGACGGCCTGACGGTCGGACTACACCCGTACGATCGCGTCAACTTTGTCTTTCCCCTCGCGGACTGTCATATCACCGACTTTCGCTTGATGGCGCTGTGGCGCGAGCTCCGCAGCCGGCTGGTCATGTTGCCACAGCCGCTGACGCGCCTGACGCTGCGGCTCGATCGCGACGGCCGACGCCACATCATCGCTGAATCAGCCGGGGAGCCGTGGCTCCGCGCCGAGGAACTCCGTCGTGCGATTCAGCAAGATTCCGAACTCATCTGCTGGTGGCAGCCGGTGGATGGCGCCGCCCGGGTCGTGGCGGGACCGGCGACGGGATTGACCTCTACGGCGGCATCGGCGATACGGCCGCACTGCTGGTGGAGCGCGGCGCGACGGTAGTGAGCGTCGACGCCGACGAAAAAGCGGTGAGCTGGGGACGGAGTCGTCTGCCCGCGGTGCGGTTCATCGCGGCCCGCGCCGAGGACGTGCTGCCGAGCCTGCCGGTGCCGCATGCGGTCGTGGTCAATCCGCCTCGCGGCGGCCTGCACTGGGACGTCTCGCTCCGACTCCAGTCGGAGCCCGTGCCGAAGCTCGTCTACATCTCCTGCGATCCGGCGACGCTCGCTCGCGATCTCCATCGGCTGAACGTCAATTACATCGTGAAGGACGTGCGGGCGTTTGACTTGTTCCCGCAGACGGCGCATGTGGAGACCGTTGCGGTGTTGGAGGCAGCATGATTCGACACTCTAAAGAGTGTCCCCGATACAGCACTGTCCTTAAGGACAGTGCATTACTGGGCCCATGCTTCAGCATGGGAAAATCTGAGTGAGGTATCACGTCACTATCCGTTCCCGCAGCTACGTCATCGACGTCGAGGGCGGAGCCGTCACCGTCGACGGCGAGCGCTTCGAGGCCCACGCGGCGGCCATCCCCGGGGCCCCTCTGCTTCATCTCCTCCTCGGGAAAGAGTCATGGACCGTGGCCTGCCAGCAGCTCGATGGGCGCCGCTGGGCGCTCGGCGCGGCCGGCGAACGGGTGGAAGTCGAGGTCCAGGACGACCGGTCGAAGCAGATCGAGGCCCTCACCGGAGCGGGGCGGAAGCCGGTGGCGAGCGGCGTCCTGAAGGCCCCGATGCCGGGGCTCGTCGTGCGCGTCGAGGTGAGTGAAGGGCAGGTTGTCGAAGTTGGCGAGGGTTTGGTAGTTGTGGAGGCCATGAAGATGGAGAATGAGCTGCGTGCGTCGAGCAGCGGCGTGGTCGAACACATCCACGTCAGCGCCGGTCAACGCGTCGAAAAAGGTGCACCGCTCGTCACGATCAAAGTGCCGGAACCTTCGAGTTGACACACCGTTACAGCCCCGGTTATATATCGCGTCTCGCAAATTTCGGGACACCGAAGGGCATGAAGACGTACACGTTGAAGCCGCAGGACATCGAGCGTCGGTGGTGGCTGGTTGACGCGGCGGAGCAGCCGCTCGGCCGGCTCGCCAGTCGCATCGCACAAATCCTGCGTGGCAAGCACAAGCCGACGTTCACGCCCCACGTCAATGGCGGGGATTTCGTCATCGTCATCAACGCCGAAAAGGTGCAGCTGACGGGCCGCAAGGTGGAGCAGAAGCGCTACTTCCATCACACCGGGTACATGGGCCACGAGCGGTTCACGCCGGTGAAGAAAGTGCTTGGGAAGCATCCCGAGCGCGTCATCGAAAAGGCGGTGTGGGGGATGTTGCCGAAGACGACGTTGTCGCGCCAGCACGTGAAGCAGATGCTCAAGGTCTACGCCGGTCCTGAGCATCCCCACGCGGCGCAGCAGCCGACCCCGCTAGGTCCTTTAGGGCTGGTCGCGGTGGAGGCCAAGTGAGCTCAGGAATCACGCCCGAGTTGCGCTGGCACGCGATCGGACGCCGGAAGCTCGGCATCGCGCGCGTGTATCTGACGCCGGGGTCAGGCAAGTGGAGCATCAACGGCCGCACACTGGGCGACTATTTCCCCCGGCCGTCGCTCGTGTCGCACATTCAGCAGCCGTTCACCGCGACCGACACGCTGGGTGCCTTCGATGTGAAGGCGCGCGTAGTGGGTGGTGGACTGACCGGCCAGGCCGGCGCGATGCGGCTGGGGATCGCGCGGGCATTGGTGCTCGCGGACGACAGGCATCGCAAGAAGTTGAGAGAGCAAGGGCTGCTTACGCGAGATCCACGCGCGGTGGAACGCAAGAAGCCCGGTCGTGCTGGAGCTCGGAAGAGATTCCAGTTCAGCAAGCGGTAAGCGTTCAAATACTCACGCCGCTTGATCTCGCTCTGGGTCCCTTCGGGGTTGAGCGAGAGATGAGAGCGGCGGCGGAAACAACCCAAGGAAAGGGATAGCGTGGCTCAGCCTCAGTTGCAGGAATTGTTGGAAGCAGGTGTGCATTTCGGCCATCAGACCCGCCGCTGGAATCCCAAGATGCGGCGGTTCATCTTCGCCGAACGCTCCGGCATCTACATCATCGATCTGCAGAAGACGCTGCGTCAGCTCGAGGCCGCACAGGAGCTGCTGCGCAACGTCGTGTTGAAGGGTGAAGGCGTGTTGTTCGTCTGCACGAAGAAGCAGCTCAAGGGCATTCTGGAAGCGGAAGCCAAACGGTGCAGCTCCTTCTATGTAACGGAGCGCTGGCTCGGCGGCACGCTGACGAACTTCCAGACGATCAAGAAGCAGATCAAGCGGCTCAAGGATCTTGAGCAGGGTGCGGCGGACGGCGACTTCACGAATTACACCAAGAAGGAGCAGCTGCTGTTCGACCGCGAGCGCGGCAAGCTCGACAAGAACCTCGCGGGTATCAAAAACCTCGGCCGGCTGCCGGGTGCACTCTTCGTGGTGGACGCGAAGAAAGAGCGCATCGCCGTCGCCGAGGCGAACAAGCTCGGGATTCCGGTGGTGGCGATCGTCGATACGAACGCCGACCCCGATCTGATCACGGTGCCGATTCCCGGGAACGACGACGCGATTCGCGCCGTCTCGCTGATCACGAACTCGATCTCGGATGTGATCGCGGAAGCGCGGCGCCAGATGCCGCTGCGGGACGCAGCCACGGGCGAAGAAGGTGAAGGCACGACCTATTCGACCGAGACGGGTGAAGCGGACGTGGACGGCGACCGCAAGAAGCGGCCGGCGCGGCGGAAGCGGCGCCCGAAGCCCGAGGCGATCGCCGCCCGGATGAAGACTGAAGAAGCGCCCGCCCCGGTCGAGCCCGTTAGTGGGGGCGAGTCGTAACAACTCTGTGTGCTGAACAACCGACCGCCGCCCCCGGGCTTCACGGCGCGAGGGCGGCGTTTTTATGAGGGAGTGAAGAGGAGCATGACCACTGTGAAAGAGATTCCGGCAAAACTCGTCGCCGAGCTGCGCGCCCGTACCGGCGCGGGCATGATGGATTGCAAGGCCGCGTTGCAGGAGACCGGCGGCGACCTGGAAAAGGCGGTCGACATTCTCCGCAAGAAGGGCGCGGCGAAGGCCGACAAGCGAGCGGGGCGCGAGGCGTCGGAAGGGTGGATCGGATCGTACGTGCACCACGATGGCTCGGTCGCCGTACTCGTCGAGCTGAACAGCGAGACCGATTTTGTGGCGCGCACCGACGACTTCAAGGCGCTGGCGAAGGAGATCGCGGTGCACGTTGCCGCCACCAAGCCCCTGGCCGTCCGCATCGAGGACCTGCCGGCCGACGTGGTCCAGCGCGAACGCCAGGTCTATGAGTCACAGGTTGCCGAGCAAAAGAAGCCCGAGAACATCCGCGCGAAGATCGTAGACGGCATGATGAAGAAGTTCTACGAGGACAACGTCCTGCTCGAGCAGAAATTCGTGAAGGACGACAAGCGGACCGTCGGCGAGCTGGTCAAGGAGCTGTCCGGCAAGACCGGCGAGAAGATCGAAGTCCGGCGGTTCGCCCGGTTCGAGCTCGGAGGCAACTAGGTGGCCACGAAGCTCGCCTACAAGCGTGCGCTGCTCAAACTTTCCGGAGAGGCGTTCGCGGGTGGGCGGCCTTCTGGCATCGACTTCGGCGTCATCGAGCGGCTGTCGGATGAGCTCAAGTCGGTCACCGCGACGGGCGTGCAGCTCGGCTTGGTGATCGGCGGCGGCAACATCCTGCGCGGCACGACCGCGAGCGAGCAGGGGATGGACCGCGTCTCCGCCGACTACATGGGGATGCTCGCCACCGTCATCAATGCACTCGCCCTGCAGGACATTCTCGAGAAAAAAGGCGTCGATACGCGGGTCATGACGGCGATCCGGATGGAAGAGCTGGCCGAGCCCTACATCCGGCGCCGCGCCGTGCGGCACCTCGACAAGGGACGCATGGTGATCTTTGCCGGCGGGACGGGCAACCCCTATTTCTCCACCGACACCGCGGCCGTGCTGCGGGCGCTCGAGATGGAGGCGCAGGTGATCCTCAAGGCCACGAACGTCGACGGCGTCTACACAGCGGATCCGAAGAAAGACCCCAACGCCAAGTTTTTGCCGACGCTGACGTTTCAAGAAGCGCTGGTGAAGGGCTACGCGGTGATGGATGCCAATGCCTTCGGGTTGTGCAAGGAGAACAAGCTCCCCATCGTGGTGTTCAACATCAACCAGCCCGGCGCGACGGCCAGGGTCTTGGCCGGAGAACGCGTCGGCACGATCGTCCAATGACCCCTGCGCCCGCTGGTTCTCTGAGTGACCACGTCAAACATGCCAAGCAGCTGATGGACAAGGCGGTTGAAGCCGTCAAACGGGAGTTCTCGACCGTTCGCACCGGCAAAGCGACGACCGCGTTACTCGATCTCGTGCGCGTCGAGGCGTACGGAAACGAGATGCCGCTGACGCAGGTGGCGAGTGTGGCGGCGCCGGAGCCCAAGTTGCTCACGGTGCAGCCCTGGGACAAAAATCTCTTGAAGGCGGTGGAGAAGGGCATTCTCGCGTCCGATCTCGGACTCACGCCGTCGAATGACGGCAACATCATCCGCATTCCGATTCCGCCGCTGACCGAAGATCGCCGCAAAGAGCTGGTCAAAGTCGTGCACAAGTTCGCCGAGGAAGGCCGCGTCGCCATCCGGCATGCGCGCACCGAGACGATGAACCGGATCAAGAAGACCGAGCACGTCTCTTCCGATGACCAGAAGCACACCGAAAAGGAAGTGCAGAAGACGCACGACGATCATCTCAAGGCGGTCGATGCGGCGGTGAAGGCCAAAGAAGCGGAGATCATGGAAGTCTGATGCTGTCCGGTCCGATTCCTCGCCACGTGGCGATCATCATGGACGGCAACGGCCGCTGGGCGAGCGAGCGCCGGCTGCCGCGGCCGTTCGGCCACCGGGCCGGCATGAAGGCCGTGCGCGAGGCGGTGGAAGGAGCGATCGACGCGGGCGTCGAGGTGCTGACGCTGTTCGCGTTCTCCGAGGAGAATTGGAGCAGGCCCGCCCCCGAAATCTCCGCACTCATGGATCTCCTCGAGGAATTCATCGCGAAGGAAGTCGCCGAGCTGAAGGAACAGGGCGTGCGCGTGCACGTGCTTGGCGACCGCAGCCGCCTGACGGCGGGCGGCCGCGCGGCGGTCGAGCGCGTGGAGCATGAGACCGCGGGGAACCAGAAGCTGTCGCTCAATCTCTGCATCTCGTACTCGTCGCGCGCGGAGATCGCGCGCGCGGCCAGGCTGCTCGCGGAAGAAGTGCTCAAGGGCACGAAGAAGCTCGAAGACATCGACGAAGAGGCGATCCGCGCCAAGCTCTACACGGCGTCATGGAGCGACCCGGATCTGCTGATCCGCACGTCCGGCGAGCAGCGCCTCTCGAACTTCCTGCTGTGGCAGCTCGCCTATGCCGAGTTGTACATCACTCCGGTACTGTGGCCGGACTTCAACCGGCGCACCCTGGTCGACGCCATCCTCGATTATCAGCGCCGCGATCGGCGCTTTGGAAAAGTCACCGCGTCTTGATGCCATCGAAGAATCTGGTGCAACGCATTGCGGTGGCCGTCGTGGCCATTCCGGTCGTCGTCGGCATCATCTGGCTGGGTGGCTGGACGCTCGCGGCCACGCTGGCCGTGCTCGGCGTCCTCGGTGCGCGGGAGATCTACGATTTCGGACGACGCCAGGGCATCGAACCGCTGGAGCGCACCGGATGGCTTGCGGCTGCCGGCATTCCGTTGCTGGCGTACTGGGCGAAAGGTTCGGAGACGCACTGGGCCGAGCCCGCGCTGTATCTCGGCGCGGTCTGGTTGATGTTCGCGCTGACGATCGCGATGGTGCGGCGCGGGCCGAGCGGGCGGCCGCTCACGAGCGTCGCGATCACCATGTTCGGCTGCCTGTACGCGTCCGGGATGCTCACGTTTCTGATCGCGATCCGACACGGCAGCGCCGCGGCGACGCGTCCGATGGCTTTCGTCCTCCTCACGGTTTTCCCGCTCGTGATCACGTGGATTTGCGACACCGCCGCCATGGCAGCGGGCACGGCCGTCGGTGGCCCCAAGCTGGCGCCCATCCTGTCGCCCAGGAAGACTCGCGCGGGCGCCGCGGGCGGGACGCTCGGCGGGGTGATCACGGCACTCGCGCTCGGCAAACTCGTACTGAATCGTCAGGGATGGAGCTTCACGCCCGGCCAGCTGTTGCTGTTTGGTCTCGCCGTCTCCATTGTCGGACAGATCGGCGATGTCGCTGAATCGCTGTTCAAGCGGGAAGCGGGCCTGAAAGACTCCTCGACGCTGATTCCTGGCCACGGCGGTGTGCTCGACCGGCTTGATTCCTTGTACTTCGTGATTCCCACGGCGGCGGGTTTGTATCGCATGTTCGGAGTGATATGAGTGTCGGCGTCGCAGTCCTCGGATCCACCGGGTCGATCGGGAGATCGACGCTCCAGGTCCTTGCAAGGCAGCGGGACCGGTTTCGTGTCGTCGCCATCACCGGACACTCGAATAAAGAGCTGCTCGCCCAGCAGGCGGCGGAGTGGAAGCCGGCGTTTGTGGGACTCGTCAACGGCGGGGACAAGGGAAAGGGGAATGGTACTTCGTGCCTCGTCGAGGCGGCGACGCATCCCGACGTCCGCATCGTCGTGAACGGGATCGTCGGGGCCGCGGGACTCGAGGCGACACTCGCGGCGTTGCGCGCCGGCAAACGCGTCGCCCTCGCCAACAAGGAAACGCTGGTGATGGCCGGCGAGCTGGTCGCCCAGGCGGCACGCGAGGGCGGCGGCGAGATCGTCCCCGTCGACTCCGAGCACAGCGCGGTCCTGCAATGCGTGGCGGGCCGCCGGCCGACCGAGCTCGCGCGGCTCATTCTCACCGCGTCGGGCGGCCCGTTCCGCACCTGGGGAGCCGAGCGCGTGTCGCGTGCCAGCGTGGCCGAGGCGCTCAAGCATCCGACGTGGACGATGGGCAAGAAGATCACGGTCGACTCGGCGACGCTCGTCAACAAGGCGCTCGAAGTGATCGAAGCTCACTATTTGTTTGACGTCGCGTACGGGGACATTGAAGTGGTTATTCACCCGCAGTCGGTGATTCACGGTTTTGCGGAGTTCGTGGACGGCTCAGTGCTGGCGCAGGTCGGATTCCCCACGATGGAGCTGCCGATCCTCTACGCGCTCACCTATCCCGACCGCGTACCGGATCAAGGCGTGCGTCGCTTCGATCCCGTCGCGGCGGGTACGCTCACCTTCGAGGCGCTGCAGCCGGCGCGCTTCCCGGCGTATGTCGTCGGGCGCGAGGCGGCGCGACTGGGTGGCACGGCACCGGCACGGTTCAACGAGGCGAACGAAGTGGCCGTCCAGCTCTTCCTCGAAGAGAAGATACCGTTTGGGCGGATCGCAGAGGTGATTGAGCGGGTTTTGGGACTGGGGGCTGGGGGCTCGGGACGCGGAACATCGCTCGAGGAAGTGCTGGCGGCGGACGCCGAGGCGCGCCGCCAGGCGCAGGAGGCCGCATGCTCCTGACGATTGTTTCGTTCGTCGTCGTGCTTGGCGTGCTGATCTCGGTGCACGAGTTCGGCCACTTTATCGTCGCCAAAGCGGTCGGGATCCAGGTGCTGCGCTTCTCTCTGGGGTTCGGACGGCCGCTGATTTCCTGGCGCCGGGGAGAGACGGAGTACTGGATCTCGTGGATTCCGCTCGGCGGCTACGTGAAGATGGCGGGCCTCGAGGAGGAAGGAATGGTGGGTGAGCTGGAAGGCGGGAAAGCGGATGCCGCCATCGATCCCGCGCGCACGTTCGATAAGAAGCCGCTGTGGGCGCGCATGGCCGTGATTCTCGCCGGCGTGACGATGAATCTGTTCCTGGCATTCGTGATCTACACCGGCCTCCTCGCCGTTGCGGGCGACCAGCGTATGGTGATGACGCCGGTGGATTCCGTGGACGCTTCACGTGTGCCAGCGGGCGCGGAAGCGCTGGCCACGTTGCGGCGCGGCGATCGCATCGTCCGCGTCAACGGCGACTCGCTCAGGACCTGGGATGATCTCGACAAGAAGATCCTGTCGGGTCCCGAAGCGCTGCGTTTCCAGATCGCCGGACGTCCTGAGCCGATCGCGATTCACGTCCCGCACGACACCGCCGCCCGCCACCAGCTCGCGCGTGCTCTTGTGCCCCTGTTCCCGCCCCGCATCGGTCCTGTCACACTCGGCCAGCCCGCGCACCGGGCTGGACTGCGCCCTGGGGACGTCGTCCTGCGGATCGGCTCCGACACCGTCGTGTCGTGGACCGATATGGTGCGCCGCATCCGGGAAAGCGTCGGGAAGCCACTCGTGCTCACGGTGCTCCGTGGCGACAGCGCCATTCAAATCCCGATCACACCGGTACCCACAGACTCGGTCGGTCAACACTTCGGCGTGATCGGCGTCGGCGTAAATCCGCCGCTGGTGCGGGTGCCGGTCGGCCTCGGAACCGCGCTCGCCGTGGGTGTGCGACAGACCGGGTCGCAGGTCGTCGCGGTGGTGATACAGGTCAAACGCCTCGTCACAGGCCACGCGTCGGCGCGGGAGCTCGGTGGAGTGATTGCGATCGCCCAGATGTCGGGGCAGGCAGCTCGGTTGGGCCTCGACTTTTACTTGCAATTCCTCGCCTTCTTCTCCGTAAGTCTGGCGGTGTTGAATCTCCTGCCGATTCCCGTACTCGACGGCGGGCATGCCATGTTCCTCGTCGCGGAGGCGATCCGGCGCAAGCCCCTCTCTCCGCAGCTGCGGCTGCGGCTCACGCAGGTCGGCATGGTGATCATCCTGGTCATCATGGTCCTGGCGATCTCCAACGATGTCATCCGCAACGTCCGTTAACGAAGCCCTCACCGGCTATCTCGCAGGGCGAGTGACGGCAGAGCAGCTCGTGGGGACGGTGACGGCCGTGTACTATCGAGAACGGGGAATGGGGAATGGGGAATGGCTGAAACCCGTGATCGAGGTGATCGAGCGGGCGCATCCGGGCGTCGTAGAGTTGGCCGGAAGCGCTGAGAAGCCGGGGTTTGCGGTGCGGCTTGCCGAACGACGGTTCCCGAAGCGATTGGAACGAGATCTGCGAGGTGCGGTCGAGGGGATCGTCACCATTCCCCATTCTCCTGTCCCCGAATCTGCCGGCGCACCACGTGTCGGCGTTCTCGCCCGTGTATACCAAGCAGTCCGCCGGTTCTTCAACGCATAAACCTGACCACCAACGCCACGAGCAGTACCAATCCAATCCCGACAGCCGCAATGACGAGCCAGGTCCTGCGGCCGGAGGGCGGGTCGGCCAGCGCCTCGCGCTGAGCCGTGCCGAGCGGCGCCGGGCCCAGGTTCACGGTCGGGCGGCGTTTCTGCTCGACCTCCTCGAGGTCGGCACGCAGCTCCGCGGCGTCGGCGTAGCGGTCGTCGGGGTGCTTGGCCAGGCACTTCATCACCACCCGCTCGAACCGCTTCGAGAGCTCCGGACGCTTGCGGCGCAGCGAGGGTGGTGGATCCTCGACGTGCATGCGCGCCAGCTCGAACCAGTCGTTCGAGCTGAACGGGACCTCGCCTGTCGCGGCCTTGTAGAGCGTGACGCCCAGCGCGTAAAAGTCGACGCGCTGATCGAGGGGCCGTCCTTGCGCCTGTTCCGGTGACAGATAGTGCGGAGTACCGATCGTCATGTTCACACCGGTCGACGCCACGTAGCCCGAAACGGCGCGGGCGATGCCAAAGTCTGTCAGAACCGCCGCGCCGTCCGAACGAATCAGCACGTTGTCGGGCTTCAGGTCGCGGTGAATGACGCCCCGCTGGTGTGCAAACTCGAGTGCCGCGGCGATATCGTGCGCCAGCCGCAGGATGTCCTCCTCGGCCAGCGGCCCCTCCCGGGCGATGCGGGCGCCGAGGCTGTCGGCGCAGAGGTCCATCGCGAAGTAGACATGCTCGCCCGTCTTGGCGACCGAGCGGATGCGGATGATGTTGGGGTGCTCGAGCTTTGCGGCGGTCTCGCTTTCGTTCCGAAACCGGCTCTCGAACAGAGAGTCGCCGGCATAGCGCGGCTTCAGGACCTTGATGGCGACGGGGGTGCCGTCCTGTTCCCGTCCGACGAACGCCCAGGCGAACCCCCCCTGGCCGAGCAGGCGCTCCAGGACATACGGGCCGAGTTTTTGGCCTACGAGATCGGTAGCGGTATTAGGACTAGGCGTCGCGGCGTCTCGGCGTCTGAAGAAGTCACTTTACAAAGGGGTGTGAGCCGGTTAACCTACGGCGCTTCCAACGATTAGGGAACTGGGACGATGTACGACAAGACGACGCCGGTCAGGAAACACGGGTTGCACGACCGGGACACCGGCTCCAGCCGGGTCCAGGTAGCGCTGCTCACCGAGCGCATCAACAGCCTCACCGAGCACTTCCGGGTCCACGCCAAGGACTACCACGGGCAACGTGGCCTGCTGCGTATGGTCAGCCGCCGCCGCCGCCTGCTGGAGTACTTGAAGCGCACCGATCTCGCGAAGTACCGGCAGCTCATCGACGAGCTCGGTCTCCGTCATTAGGTGGTAACGGTGTCGTTGCAGGGCGTCCCGGGAAGAGCACCGGGGCGCTCGGCGTTTTTTCCATTGCTCTAGACAGGCAGATTAGTGAAGCACGTCGAGAAGCAGTTCGCCGGCCGCACATTGAAGCTCGAAGCGGGGCGACTGGCCAAGCAAGCCGCAGGATCGTGTCTCCTCCAATTCGGCGAGACGGTCGTGTTGGCCGCGGTCACGGTGTCCGATAACATCGCGAACCTGCCGTACTTTCCGCTGACCGTCGAATACCGCGAGAAGGCCTACGCCGCCGGCAAGATCCCCGGCGGCTTTTTGAAGCGCGAAGGCCGGCCGTCAGACGAGGAAATCACCTCGGCCCGCGTGATCGACCGGTCGGTGCGGCCGCTCTTCCCCGAGGGCTTCAAGAACGAAGTGCAGGTCTTCGTCTATGTGCTCTCGGCCGACCAGGAAAACGATGCCGACGTGCTCGGCCTGACCGCGGCGTCGGCGGCGCTGTCAATGTCCAAAGTGCCCTGGAATGGCCCGATTGCCGCCGTTCGCGTCGGCCGGGTCGAAGGGTCGTGGATTCTGAACCCGACCTTCCAGCAGCTCGAATTCTCCGACTTGGACCTCACCGTCTCCGGCTCCCACGAATCGATCGTCATGGTCGAGGGCGGCGCGTTGGAGCTCACCGAGGCCGAGATCGTGAAGGCGCTCGAGGTGGCGCACAAGGGGATCAAGGAGCTACTCGACATCAGCGACGAAGTGGTGGATGCGATGCGCCAGCCCAAGATGGAGTGGGTCAAGGCCGAGCCTCCCGCTGATCTCGTCGCGCGCGTCAAGGAATTGGCGGACGATAAAGTCTCTGAAGCGTTGACGTTGGCCGTCAAAGCAGAGCGGACGCAGGCGCTCAGCGCCATCAAGCAGACGATCGTCGAAAAGCTGGCCGAGGAATTTCCCGACAAGCCGCGGGAAATCGTGACGGTCATCGAGGAGATCGAGTACAAGACGATGCGCGATCGTGTGCTGTCGGCGGGCGAGCGCGTCGACGGGCGCGATCTCGACACGGTACGGCCGATAACCTGTGAGGTGGGATGGTTGCCCCGAACACATGGTTCGGCGCTCTTCACGCGAGGTCAGACCCAGGCCTTGGTGTCGGTGACGCTCGGGACGACGCGGGATGAGCAGCGCATCGACTCGATCGACGTCGCGCAGGAGACGACGAAGTCGTTCATGCTGCACTACAACTTCCCGCCGTTTTCGACGGGGGAAGTGAAACCGATTCGCGGCACGTCGCGGCGCGAGGTCGGGCACGGCGCGCTCGCCGAGCGGGCGCTGCAGGCGATCCTCCCGCCCTACGAGCAGTTCCCGTATACGCTGCGCATCGTCTCGGACATTCTCGAATCCAATGGCTCGTCCTCGATGGCCACCGTGTGCGGCGGCTCGCTGGCGCTGTTCGATGCCGGCGTGCCCGTCAAGTCCGCGTGTGCCGGAATCGCCATGGGATTGATCACGGACGGCAAGCGCACCGCTATTTTGACCGACATCCTGGGTACGGAGGACCATCTCGGCGACATGGATTTCAAGGTCGCGGGGACGCGCGAGGGTGTCACGTCGATTCAGATGGACATCAAGGTCGAGCGGCTCGACTGGAAGGTCATCGCCGAAGCGCTCGAGAAGGCCAAGACGGCCCGGGTTCACATTCTCGACGTGATGCAGCAGACGATGGCACAGCCGCGCTCGCAGCTCTCCAAGTACGCTCCCCGCATCCTGACGATTCAGATCCGGCCCGACAAGATCGGTGACGTCATCGGTCCCAAAGGCAAGACGATCCGCGGCATCCAGGAGCAGACCGGCGCCGAGATCAACGTGGACGACACGGGATTGGTCACCATCTCGGGCGTCGGGGAGGCCGCCGAGCGGGCGCGCGACATGGTGTCGGGCATCGTGCAGGAGCCCGAGGTCGGGAAGGTCTACGAGGGCGTCGTGAAGAGCACGACGGCGTTCGGCGCGTTCGTCGAGATCATCCCCGGAGTCGAAGGGCTGCTGCATATCTCCGAGCTGCAGCATGGTCGCACCGAGAAGACGGAAGACGTCGTCAAAAAGGGCGATCACTTGAAGGTGAAGCTGCTCGAAGTGGACGAACGGGGCCGGATGCGCCTGTCCCGGAAGGCTCTGCTCGAGAAAAACTGAGGTGGACTCGGTCAAGCTCGACCGGGAGATTTACCGCACGGCTGCCCCGAACGGGGTCACCGTGCTGAGCGAGCGCGAACCCAGCGTTCGGTCAGTCGCGCTCGGGGTCTGGGTCCGGACCGCCAGCGCGCACGAGCTGCGCCCGAAGATGGGCGTGTCCCACCTGCTCGAGCACATGGTGTTCAAGGGCACGGAACGGCGCACGGCGCAGGAGATCGCGCTGTCGCTGGAATCGCGCGGCGGGTCGCTCGACGCCTACACGTCGCGCGACGCCACCGCCTTTCACGCGCGGGTGCTCGATGCCGATCTGCCCCGCGCGCTCGACGTCATCACCGACCTCGTACGCCGGCCGGCGCTGCGCGACAGCGATCTCTCGCTCGAGCGCCAGGTGGTGCTCGAGGAAATCAGCACCGTCGCAGATACGCCCGACGATGAAGTCTTCGATCTCACCTACGAACTCATGTGGCCGGACCATCCCTATGGCTTCCAGATTCTGGGGACCAAAGAGACGGTCAGCGCGATCTCGGCCGACGACCTGAAGCAGCTGCATTCGCGCGCGTATTTCCCCGGCAATTGCGTCATCGCCGCCGCGGGCAACATCACGCATGAGGCGCTGCTCAAGGAAGTAGAAGCGCAGGGATGGTTCGACGGAGCTGTAGCGCAGACGCCGCCCCCCGTGCCACCGGTGCCTCCGGCGGTTCGTGGCGTCACGCGATCATTTGAGAAGGACACCGCGCAGACGCACATCGTGTTTGCGACCGACACCATTCCGTACTCCGACCGGCGCAAGTACGCACTGCTGGTGCTCTCGAACATCTTCGGCGGCGGGATGTCGAGCCGCCTGTTTCAGCGTCGGGACGCAGCCGCCCCGCGCGGAGAAGGCGGTGGAAGCAATCAGGGATGAGTTCGCCCGCATGGCCAGCGAAGGGTTGCGGGGGGAAGCGCTGGACGACGCAAAGCAGCAGACGCTGGGACAGCTGATGTTGTCGCTGGAGAGCCCCACCGCCAGGATGTATCGTTTGGCGAGCACGGCGGTGTACGGCGAGTCGTATCGCAGCCTCGATGAAGTGCTGCGGACCGTCGAGGCGCTCACGGCGGACGAGGTGTCGGCGTTGGCGGCGGAATTCTTCGCTCCGGAGCGTCAGAGTGTGGTCTCTTTGGGCCCTAATGGGGTGGGAGTCAAACTGTGATCGTCGGCGTCCCGAAGGAGATCAAGACCGCGGAGCATCGCGTCGCGCTCGTGCCGGCAGGCGCCGAGTCGCTGGTTGGTGGTGACGGCCACACGGTGCTCGTCGAGCAGGGCGCCGGGCTCGGCTCAGGGTTCAGCGATGACGCGTACCGTGCGGTCGGGGCGGAGATCGTGCCCTCGGCGGATGCGGTGTGGTCGCGGGCGGAGCTGATCCTCAAGGTCAAGGAGCCGATCGAGCCCGAGTGGGCGCGGATTCGCCGGGGCCAGGTGGTGTTCACGTACTTTCACTTTGCCGCCTCGGAAGCGCTCACCAAGGCGATCATTAAGTCCGGCTGCATCGCGATCGCGTATGAGACGGTCGAGCTACCGAGCAAGGAATTACCGCTGCTCACGCCGATGAGTGAAGTGGCGGGCCGGATGGCGGTGCAGGAGGGGGCCAAGTACCTCGAGAAGGTGTTCGGCGGGTTTGGAATTTTGCTGGGGGGCGTCCCCGGAGTGTTGCCGGCGGAGGTTTTGATTCTCGGCGGCGGCGTCGTCGGGACGAACGCCGCCAAAATGGCCGCCGGGCTCGGTGCCCACGTGACGTTGCTCGATATCTCGCTCGACCGACTGCGTTATCTCTCCGATGTCCTCGCCCCCAACGTTGATCTGCTCTACTCCAACCGCCACAACATGCTTGAACAGCTCGCGAAGGCCGATGTGGTGATCGGCGCGGTCTTGCTGACCGGTGCCAAGGCCCCGCGCCTGGTCAAGCGTGCCGATCTCAAGCTGATGAAACAGGGATCGGTGATCGTGGATGTCGCCGTGGATCAGGGTGGGTGTATCGAAACGACCAAGCCGACGACGCACGACCAGCCCACGTATGTCGTGGACGGAGTCATTCATTACGCGGTCGCGAATATGCCGGGCGGGGTGCCGCGCACGTCGACGTTGGCGCTGACAAATGCCACGTTTCCGTACGCCAAGAAGCTGGCGCGGCTGGGGTGGAA
>QHUF01000244.1 GCA_003221075.1 Gemmatimonadota bacterium | reverse complement strand
TAGCCGACGACGCCGTAGAACGCCACGGGCATGCCGAGGAATACGGCCCACTGGCTCGTCTGCACCGTCTCGCACCCACCCGATGCGCCACACTTGATCGCCCCGCCGAAGCCGAGCGCATGCAGCCAGAGATAGAGCGCGACGAACAGGCCGACGAGCGCGAGCAGCGCGATCGCCTGGCGGTAACGCATCAGCGCCGTTGTGGGCGGTGCGCGACGATACTGTCGGCGAGAGCCTTGAAGTCGTCGGAGCCCGGCAGGCGCCGGAATTCAAGCTTCTTCCCGTTCGCGTAGAATGTCGGCGTGCCGTCGACCAGCAGCTTATCGCCTTCCTGCCGGCTGAACTCGATCCGCTGGGCGTAGCGGCCCGCCTCCATGCACGCGTCATACGCCTGGACATCGACGCCCGAGGCCTTCGCGAGATCGCGAAACAGATTCGACGGATCCTTCCCCGTCTGGGCCCATTGGTGATGGGCGAACAACTGATCCTGCATCTCGAAGTAGTGGCCTTGGGCGCCGGCGCACTGCGCGGCGTGCGCGGCGAAGCGCGAGTACTTATGGATGGGCAATGGATAGTCGCGGAACCGCCACCGTACCCGACCCGTGTTGATCAGCTGTTCCTTGATCGTCGGCATCTGAATGGTGGCGAATGACGCGCACACGGGACATTCAAAGTCCACGTATTCCGTGATCTCCACGGGCGCGGTTTCTTGCCCGAGCGTGTTGCCGCGGAAGCCGTCATCAACGACGGTCGGCGGCGCGCCCGCGGCGGCGGCGGACGCGCCGCCCCCCGTCCTGAGCAGCGCGAACACGCCGATGCCCAACACCAGCGCCAGTACGGCGACCATCACGTTGAATCGGTTCATGCCTGCGGATCCCCCCGCCATGGATCGTCGTCGTCCGGATCGTCCAGCGACAGATCGCCACCGCCCGTCGCTTCCTCGACGATGCGACGACTCTCGGCGACGTCCGGGGTGTCGTAGGTGATGCGTACTTCGTAGTGAAACAGCTCGCTGCGCGCGTTGCCCAACAGCTTCTGCAGCTCCGGTGCGGCGTCGAGCAATCGGCCCGTCCGGTCCAGCTCCTGTATACGCTCGGCCAGAGCCCGCAGCAGCGCGACCAGGCGCTGCGCTCGCTCGGGTCCGTAAACTTCTTCGCTCATGCTTCCTCCCGGAACGCGGGAACCCGCGTGCCTGCTGTGGCATTATACCACACAACCAATTATCTTGCGGCGCCGAATTTTCACGAGGTCCACTGCCGAAAGGAAACCCCCTTACATGGCAAAAAAGCGTGGTGAGCCACGGAAGTACTCGATTCCCACGAGCTTCGAACAGGCGCGCGATGAGCTGTTCTCCCACATACTCCGCTGCGGAGTGCTGGAAGCGAGCCTGGAGCATCAGAAGGAATGGTTCGACGATACGCTGCTGTACGTTGCTGACCGCTTTGCCGACCTGACCGAGAGCGAGTTGAACGAGCTGCGCGTGCTGGGCGAGCGCTATTGTCGCCCCGTCGTGGCTCGCGCCTCTACTGTGGGCGCCAACGCCTAGAGGTTAGGGCCACCACTTCGGGAACGAGCGCATCCGCCACCCGGCCGCCGCACGCACGCCGCCGGCGAATCCGAGCTCCGTGTACCAGCCCTGACGTCGTCCCGGCGCACGTTCGACGCCGAGCAGCACGGCCAGGAATGCCTGCCCTGGCGAGCCGCGCCGCGCCATGAACGCACCGCCCACACCGGCATAAAAGCCGGGTCCCGAGCGGGCCGCAGGGTTCACGAGCAGCTGCAGGGTCACCTGCGCTCTCGCGGTGGGCCGTGAAGCGATCGTCCCGCCGGCGAGCGCCAGGGCCACGCGGCTCTCACCGCTCGCACGACGGGCGAGCCCCCACTCGGCACCCGCAAATGTGCGGTGGGCCATCACGCCGGCGGCGCCGAGGCTCAGCTCCGTCGCGGTGAGCTGCTGTGATTGCAATGCCAGGACCGACGCGAGGACCAGCAGGCTAGGCAATGGCGACGTCGTAACTGATCGCGATGTCGGGCGCGAGCGACGCGACGACCGAGCAGTACTTCTCGAGCGAGAGGTCGATCGCGCGCCGGACCTTCACGTCGTCGGCCCCCTCCCCGCGGACGGCGACATGAAACGCAATCGCGGTGTAGCGGCGGGGCTCGGTCTCGCGGCGCGTGCCGCGCACGGTGATGTCGAGGCCCTCGAGCTTGACGCGCTGCTTCTGCAGAATGATCACGACGTCGGACGCCGTGCAGGTCGCCGCGGCGACGAGCAGCAGCTCGACGGGAGATGTGGCGGCCTTCGAATTGCCGTCGACGAGAATCGCGGGACGGCCCGTGCCGTTTCCCTCGAACTGCAGCTCCCGCAGCCAGCGCATCGTCACGTCGGCCGTCGGCGCCATGCTAGTTGCCCCGTCGCGTCGTGAGTCCGATGAACAGGCGGTGCCGGCGCATCCGGTCCAGGCCATGGTACTCGAGGAGCCAGTTGAAGGTCGAGCGGTAGTGCAGCTCGAACCCGAATGCCGTGTTGATCCAGAGACCAGGGCACTGCGGATCGGACCCACACCCATCGCGACCTGCGATGCCGAAGCCCAGTCCGATGTATGGCGTCGCGACCTCTTCATCGTCGGTGAAACGCCACAGCGCTTCAAAACTCCCCACATAGGTGTTGGCCCCATTGAAGAGACCGATCTCCGCGGAGGGGCGGAGACGGAGACGATTCGAGAACAGATCGCCGATGTCCAGCGTGGACCCCAACACCAGTTGGCCGGAGCGGCGGAAGTCCACGCCGCCGCGCACGCCGAATCCGAACAGTCCGAAGCGCGTGCCACCGTGCTTGGAGTTCTTGGGCGGCTGGAACTGCTGTGCCTGCACGTCGTGCACCGCCAATAGACTCAACGTCACGAGCGCCATCAGGACAATTCGCATTCCGCTCCCGTCCTCGTCATTGCGTGCGTTGCGCGACTGATCGGTCGGCCCGGGCGGTTTTGTGAGCCGTGTGGCCGTAATCCCAGATTGCGTACACTGCAATGGCCGCGGTGGCCCACGCGAGGTGACGAGTGTAGGTCCAATCGGCTATGGCCGCCACCAGCGTGAGCAGCTGTGCGACCGTGACCGCCTTGCCGCCGGCCCGGGCCGGCAGCGCGACGGGTCGGTGCAGCAACCACGTGGCCAGGAACCCCAGCACCGCCAGGATGTCGCGCAGCAGCACCCCGATCAACTCATACCAGGCGAGCAACCCGCGACGCGCGATCGTCACGAACGCGACTGCCATGAAGAGCTTATCGACGACGGGATCGAGCACGGCGCCGGCGCGCGACGTTCCGAGCCGGCGCGCCACGAAGCCGTCGGCGACGTCGCTCCCTGCCGCAGCAGCGACAATCACGAGCTGCCACGCGGGCGAGCGCACGAACGGAAAGATGACGGCGAGCGGCAAGCGCAGCGCCGTCAGGGCATCGGCTACCGCAAAGCGCGGTTTCACCCTACCTTAGCCTCCGTGGACGTCAAGCTGCTCAAACAAGCGGCCATCTTCCAGGATCTCGACGAGGGCGAGCTGGCCCGGGTCACGGAAGTGTGCCGCGAACAAAAGTTCACCGTCGGCCAGTACGTCTTCAAGGAAGGTGAGCCGGGCAACCGGCTTTTCCTGATCTCGGAAGGCGAAGTCCGGATTTCGCGGACGATTCCCGGCTCCGGCGAAGAAGCGCTCGCGGTGCTGAAGCCGGGGTCGTGCTTCGGGGAGATGTCGATCTTCGATCGCTCCGAGCGATCCACGGACGCGATCGCCAATACCACCTGCACCCTGATTACGATCTCCCGTTCCGACTTCGAGCTCCTCCTCGATTTCAACCGCGACGTCGCCTATAAGATCCTGTGGTCGGTCGTGCGGCTGCTGTCCGCACGGCTGCGCGTGACGAACGACAATCTGCGGTCGTTCCTCGCGATGTCCATGTTCTAACGGAGACCTCGTGAACTCATTGGCGCCGTACGCCGCGTTTTTCATGCGGCTGGCTGTGGGTGGGGTGTTCTTGAGCCGCGGTATCGATCGCGTCCAGGGCGGCATCCCCTACTTCTCGGTGGGAACCCTCCTCGTCCTGGTCGTCATCGCCATCGAAACGGTCGGGGCGGTGTGTGTGCTGCTCGGCATGTGGACCCGCTTCTGGGCCACCGCGATGGCCGTGTACATGGCGGTCACGATCATCGCAACCAAACTGCCGCATCACGCGAACATCGAGCTCGAGGCCCTGCTGCTCGCCGGCGCCGTGACGCTGATGGCGCTGGGCGACGGACCGTGGTCGATCGGCATCCGATTCAAGAAGACGCTCTAATGCAGGATTCTTAAAACCCCGGCATCGGCGCTGGCCCGGAGAAAACTCTCAGGATCGGTCGCCGGAATCGCCGCACCCGTCTGTTTGCGCCACCGTTTGGCGCTCGCTTCCATGTACTCCTCGAGCGATCCGGCGACCCACTCGGCGGCATCGTCTTTCATCTGGCGCACGATCTCTTCCCACGTCCCGACGTAAGTCGCGCCCGACACCGTGCTGACGCGGTGGACCTCGAAGCTCTTGTTCTTCATCCCCTGCAGCTCGGTGAGGAGCGTGCCGAACAACTCGAGCTGGCGAGGATCGCGGATCTGGCCGTCCGGCGTCATCGCTTCGATCTCCGAAAGCAGGAGGTCTTCGGGGGCAGCGTCGCCCGCAAGCTCGTTGAGGCGCTCGTTCCAGGGAACGAGCTCGGGATCGTCGTCGGGGAGCCGGTAGACGCTCTTCTTCAGCTCGACGAGGCGCCAGATCGCGAGCGCGTCGTAGTGCTCTTCGGGGCCCGTGCGCTCGAGATGAAACAGCGTCGCCTCGTACTCGCCGCGGTCGTACAACAAGTTCGCGAGATAGATACGCGCTTCGCCAAGGCTCGGGTCGAGCTCGAGGGCACGCCGCAACCAGTGCAGGCTGCCGCCTTCGTCCGCGAGCCGGTGGGCGGCGTAGCCGACGCAGGCGGCGGCATCGGCGGAGTCGGCATGTGCCCGGAGTGCGCCTTCGAAGAAGCGGCGCGCCTGATCGAGCACGCCTTCGCGAAACAGCGCGCGACCGATCTGCAACATCAGATCGTGGTCGTCCTGGAAGCCGAGCGCGAGCACATGCTCGAAGCAGGCCAGCGCCGCCGGGCGCTCGCCGAACTTGAGCAGGACCTCGCCCAACCCGGCGAGGGTATCCTCGTGATCGGGATCGAGACCGCGTGCTTCTTCGAAGGCACGCCGCGCCCACGCATACTCCTCACGCGCGAGCCGGGCGTAGCCCATACCGACAAGCAGCTCGACGGCGTGGGGATACAACCCCAGGCCCTCGCGCAGCGTATCTATGGCCTCGTCGTATTGACCTTCGTTGTAGAGCTGATGTGCACGTTCGTCATATTCGTCGGAACTGAGGAACGGATCCGACATCGAACGGGTCCCCCCGGGAAGGTTGTGCTATGATAAGAAACGGGGCACTGTTACACAAGCGACTATGTCCTCCGCAATCTCCGCAATAGAAGCAGGCTCCGCCACGTCTCCCGGCGGTTTTGCCGCCGCGGCCGCCCACGCCGGACTGAAACCGAACGGCGCGCTCGACGTCGCGCTGCTCGTCAGCGCGACGAGCTGCGCGACGGCCGGCGTCCTCACGAAAAGCGCGCTGCGCGCGGCGCCCGTCATCTACGACGCGGAAATGTTGGCTGACCGGCCGGGACGGATCCGCGCGGTCGCGATGAATGCGCGGGTCGCCAATGCCTGCACGGGGGCCGCTGGACTCGAAGCGGCTCGGGCGATGGCGCGTGCCGCCGAAGAGGCAGCCGGTCTGCCGCCGCAGACCGTGTTGGTGCTCTCGACCGGCGTGATCGGCGTGCCCCTTCCTGTGGACAAGGTCTCGCGCGGCCTGCGGGAGGCGGCCGCGAAGCTCTCGCCCGAGGGAGGCGTTGACGCCGCACGGGCGATCATGACGACCGACACGAGGCCCAAGCATGTCGCGGTTCGTCTCGAAACGCCCGGTGGCCCGATCACCATCGGCGGCATGGCCAAGGGCGCCGGGATGATCCATCCCGACATGGCAACCCTGCTCGCCGTGGTCACCACGGACGCGGTTTCTGAGCCGGGCACGCTGCGGCCGTTCTGGAAGCGCGTCGCTGATCGGACGTTCAACGCGATTTCCGTCGACGGGGACACCAGCACCAACGACACCGCTCTCTTGCTGGCGAACGGCCACGCGGGAATCGATCCGTCGCGGGACGGCGCAACCTGGAAGCTGTTCGAGGAGGCGGTGACTGACGTCGCGCGCGCCCTGGCGCTCGCCATCGTGGAAGACGGCGAAGGCGCGACGAAGCGGCTCGAGATTCAGATTGTGGGGGCGCAAACCGAAGCGCACGCGCGGGAGGTGGGCCGTGCGATCGCTCGCTCGACGCTGGTGAAGACGGCCATTTACGGCGGCGACCCCAATTGGGGCCGTGTGCTCGCGGCGGCAGGCGTCGCCGGCGTGGCGCTCATAGCCGACCGCATTACGCTGCAGGCGGGCACTTCGAACGGCTGGCTCACACTCGCGAGCGGCGGCGCTACCGCGCTTGCCGATGCAGCGCAGGCGCGCGCCATCTTCGAGCAAAAAGCCATCCGCCTCCGGCTCGACCTGGGTCTCGGTCGATCGGAGGCGGTGGTATGGACCTGCGATTTGTCCCCGGACTACGTCCGGATCAACTCGGACTACACGTCGTAGTTACGGTTTCTTGGTCGTGTCACGCGGAGCCGGCGTGGTTGACGCGGGTTTCGCCTTGCGGGCCGTCCGACGCGCCTTGTGCTTGGTCTTCGACGTATCCGCCTGCTGAGAGGCGTTCGCCGCCGGCTTCGCGGGTGCGGCGGCTGGCTGCTGCGTGGGCTGCTGCGCAGCCAGGCTCAAAAACAGGATTGCGGGGAGAAACATTAAAGCCTCGGGTTTAGGGTCGTTCTTACGACCCGTTCGTTCCACCCCGCGTCACGGACGCCCGGGACGCACGTTGGGCAGCATGGCCCTGACGTGCGCCAGCGCTTCGGACGGCGTTCGGCCCCCGGGGCGCTGCAGCTCGTGATCGGCCGCAACGGCGACGTCGAGTAACCTCACGCCCCGCAAGCCTTTGTTGTGCGCGTCGACCAGCAAATCGGCAGCCGAATCGGGATCGAAGTGATGCGCTACCAGGTCGGCCGCCGCGTGGAGCGCCGGTCCAGGCGGCTCATTCGGCGCCACTGTGAGCAGCCGCTCGACGACAGGGCCGGAAAGCCCGCGGGCAAGGGCAGCCGCCACGGCGGCCACATGTCCCTCGGGGGGGGCCTGCCCCGGCACGGCGCGGCTCACGATCACGCGCGCCTGGCGCAGCTGCAGGAAGCCCCGGCGCACACCATTCACCAGCCGATCGGCCGGAATGTTCTTGGCGCTGCCTTCGAGCGCTTTCTGGACGAGCGGCTCAGTCGGGAGGCTCTCCGCCACTGCGGCCGCGAGGATCGAATCGATCGCCGGCAGCGCGGCGGCCGGCACGCGACCACCGAGTCGCGTCGACCCGTTGCCCGTTTGCGCGCCGAGCGCGGCCGTCACTGCGACCGCGAGCGCGAGGACCAGCCGCAAACTCACGGTTGGGCGCTCACCGGGCGCACGATGAGCAGCGAGTTCTGCTGCCCGGCGCCGAATCCGTCATCGACGTAGCGGTCCGCCAGCGGATCGGGCACCCAGCGCTCACCGTCTACCACGAACATGTACTCGTGCTGGCCCGCGGGGAGAACCGCGTCGGCGTGCCAGATGCCATCGTGATCGTCGTCATTCAGCGCCAGAGCACCGCGGCTCCAATCGTTGAACGAGCCAACGACCTCGACCGACCGGGCTCCGGGGAAATGACCCACGAACTTCGCGATACCCTGAGCGACGCCGGGCGTCGGCAGGCCGTCGGACCACGGAAGCAACAGGACAGTCGCCAGACCGGCCGCCAGCGCCAAGGTCCAGACCGGACGCAGGCGCACGGTGACTGCGCGCCCCCCTCGCAACCAGCGAATCAGCCGGCGGGCTGGGCCTTCGCTTTGAACCGGCGCCGGGTTCTGACGGATTTCCGCCATCACGCGCGAAGCTACGCTCACCGGCGGCATCGCTTTGAGCATTTGAGCCGCCGCGCTCAAGAGGGCGTACGACTCCCGCAGATCCGTGGGCAGATCGCCTGGATCACGCTCTCCATCGAGCGCTTCCTGCAACCGCTGATCAATTGGGCTCATCGCACGACCTCCTCCAGCGCCGCCAACAGGGCTTCCCGGGCGCGATGCACGCGCATCTTGAGCGTGGGTATCCGCGCGCCGGTCGCTGCCGCCATCTCCTCGTAGCTCATTCCTTCCACATGCTTCAAGACAAAGGCCTCACGCTTCTCGGCCGGCAGCGCCGCTAGGGCGCGCTCGACCAGTGCCACCTGCTCGCCTCGCTCGAGCACCGCCCACGTATCGGAACTGTCGGCCAGCGCGGGGGCGGGCACGTCACTCAGCGAGATGTCGTTCGAGTGCCGCCGTGCCAGATGGCTGCGGCAGCGATTCCCCGTAATCCGGTACAGCCAACTGCGCAGCCGCCCAGGGTCCCGGCACTGTGCCAAATGCCGATACGCGCGCACGAGACTCTCGGCTACCGCATCCGCCGCGGCGTCGGGATTCCCGAGCATACGCGTCGCGAAACGCAGCAGACCCGGCTCATATCGCCGGATGAGAATCCCGAACGCCTCCCCATCGCCGCCCAACACTCGGGCGACCACTTCGATATCCGGGGCGCCGTCGTTCACCACCTCAGTGACCCCCCCGGGGGGGGCTTCGTCACGGTTTTCCAAGGGTTTGCCGCGCAGCAGCCAGGAACGTCGAGGCGCGGACACCAGCGCCGTCCATGGCGCCCGCGAATGCATCCAGCGCCGCCTGAGCGCGGCGCCGGTACGATGGGTCACTCGTCACCTGCGTCAACTGCGCGAGGAGCAGCGCCGCCACAGCATTGGGACCGGGGAGCACCTCGTCGAACACGTGCTTGGTGCGATCCCCCAGCGCCGGCGCCGAAGCTGCATCGGTGGGCAGGATGGCCACGTCGTAATAGCCGCCCAGGGAATCGGCGTAGCCGCGCTCGACGATGGCGGTGAGATCGAGCGCGACATCGAGATAGCGCGGCTCCTTACCGAACTGATGGGCTGCGAGACACGCCGCCGCCACCTGGACCTGGTCCTGGAGCAGGCCCTGCGGCGTCGTGGCGCCGGCCGCCGGCATTCCCGCGATCGCGTGCCGCACACCCCAGCCGCGAGCGTACGTGTCCTGCAACAACACGTCGAGACCGGCGCGCGCGCGTCTCCCCACCACGGGCTCGCCCAATGTCGCGGCTGCCACCATGAGGCGTTCGATGATGTACGCTTCCTGGTCGGCGAACACCGATCCGCCGGGAGGCAGCTCTGTGGCAAGACGGCGGGCCAGTGTGCGGCCGGACTCCCGATACCGCTGCTCGCCGGTCACTGTCCACGCGGTCGCCAGGCTCGCGACGAGCGCTGCACGGACGAGCCGTGGCGGATCCTCGCCCGCCATGCCCGCTGTTGTGTCGAGCATCAGGTCAAGCGCGCGCAGCGCCGACACCAGTAGCGCCGTATCGCGACTGCGCACCGATTCGCTGAGCAGCAGCGACACGGCCGCAGCGTGCATGACGCTGCCGGCGGCGGCACGCGTGCGAACCGCTTCATCCAGCTCGCGGGCGACCGCCACGACTCCTTGCTGCACCAATGCCGGCCGGAGCACGCCGCGCGACGCGCTCGTGCCCTCAGGGTGCCGTAGCGATGCCGCCTGCTGCTCGATAAACGGCCGCTGGTCGCGGTAGGTCTTCGCGACCTCGGGCAACAGTTGCTTCAGCCCTCGCCCGGTGATGGGATCGTCGGCTGGGAAATACGTGCCGCCGAAGAACGGCGCTCCATCGGCGGTGAGGAACACCGTGATCGGCCACCCACGCAGCCCGGCCAGCCGTTCGACGGACGCCTGGTATTGCTGAGCGACATCGGGACGCTCGTCGCGATCCACGCGAATCGGCACGAACAGCGAGTTGATGAGCGCGCCGATCTCCGGATCGGTGTAGATCGCGCGGTCGGTCTCGGCGCACCAGCGGCAGGCATCGCTGCCGATGTAGAGGAGGATGGGGCGGTCGAGCTTCGCGGCGAGCGCGAAGGCATCACGTCCCCAGGGTTGCCAGCGAACCGGTTGGCGCGCCGCACGCGCGAGGTAACTCGTCCCCGTCTGCGCCATGCGATTGATGAACGGCCCACGCTCGCCGATGCACGCCGCCGCGGGGAGAACGGCGGCGCAGCAAACGATGCGGGAAAAACGGGTGTGCATGCGGCTGCGCACGCGGGAAATACCCCGTCGCCTACCCGGGCGTGCCGCTATATTGCCGGCATGACCTCCGTGATCATCACCCCTAAGTCGAACGGCCCCCTCATCATTGAGGGCCCAGTGCGGATTGTGACGCCCGACGGCAAGGAATTGACCCCCCCACCCCGGAAAGACGGCAAACCGGCGGAAGTCGTTGTGCTGTGCAGATGTGGGGACTCCGCGACAAAACCGTTTTGTGACGGAACGCACAAACGTAATGGGTTTCAGGACGGATCGGTCACCACCGCCTAGCGCGACCATATTATGTTGTCTGGCGCTTGGAGCATCCCGTTCACCCCAACCCGTGCCCCCGAACGGAGGAGCGACCGACAATGGCAAAGGGAAAGAGCCCAATGGCCGCGGATGAGGGTTACTGTGTGAAGTGTAAGGCAAAGCGGAAGATCTCGAACGCCCAGCAGGTGAAGATGGCCAACGGTCGCCCCGCGCTCAAAGGTGTCTGTCCGGTATGCGGGACGGGAATGTTCAAGATCCTGCCGCCCAACGCCGCCAAGTAACCACCCGGTCCATTCAATCCATCAGCACGCCCCCGGCGCTTCAAACCCGGGGGCGCGCTTTTTTATAGCGGATCGTGTAGCACGCAGCCCCCACGTCACGGCAGTAATACGCGAGGATCTCGAGCTTGGCGAGCTCGCCCGCGGCCGTGCGGATCGCATAGACGTGATGCTTGGATGTCAGCAGATGCGACCACATGCTGTACTCATACCATTTTCCGAAACCCGCATTCGTGGTGTCGCCGCTGAAGCTGGTTGCGACGTACCCATCCCGGGGTAGATCCGCGACCGAATCGAAGCTCACGGGACCGAGGTCGACGGCTCCGGCGCCCAAAGCGGTGATGACGTGATTGCGGCGAAAACCGACGTCGCCCCACCAGTGCCACTGATCCCCACGCGAGGCATCGAGTGTGAACGTGCTATCGGCATGCGGCCCGATCTCATAGGGCGGAAACTCTGGCTTGGTGAAAGAGCCAATCAGCAACGACGTCACGAGCAGCAGAAATGCCACCGCCAGCGCCCACACCAGGAGCGGCGCCTTCAAGCCTCCGCCATGAACGGGTACCATGGGTCGCGCGGCGGCACGAAGTTCTCCTTGACCGCGCGGGCGCTGGTCCACCGGATCAAGTTGAGCAGGCTGCCCGCCTTGTCGTTGGTGCCGCTCGCACGTCCGCCCCCGAAGGGCTGCTGCCCCACCACCGCGCCGGTCGGCTTGTCGTTCTTGTAGAAGTTGCCGGCGGCATACCGGAGCGCTGCATCGGCCTCGGCGAGCGCCGCGCGGTCCTGCGCAAAGACGCCGCCGGTGAGCGCGTACGGTGATGTGCGGTCCACGAGCGCCAGCGTTTCCTTCCACTGCTTGTCGGGATAGATGTACAGGGACAGCACGGGCCCAAAGATCTCCTCGCACATGGTGCGGTACATCGGATCCTCGACCTGAATCAGCGTCGGATGCACGAAATAGCCATCGGAATCGTCGCACTCGCCGCCGAACAGGATCTTGACCTTCGGGTCGCGTTTCGCCTGCTCGACGTACTGCTTGATCTTGTCGAACGCCTTCCGGTCGATCACGGCGCCCATGAAGTTGCGGAAGTCTGCCGGGTCACCGACGCGCGCCTCGGCGAGCAGGCCGAGCACGCGCTCGCGCAGCTTGGGCCAGAGCGACTCCGGCACGTAGGCGCGCGACGCGGCGCTGCACTTCTGACCCTGGTACTCGTAGGCGCCGCGCACGATGCCCGTGGCGAGCGCGTCCACGTCGGCGCTGGCATGCGCGAGGATGAAGTCCTTGCCGCCCGTCTCGCCGACGAGTCGCGGATAATCCGCGTAGCCGGTGAGGTTGGTCGCGACCTGTTTCCAGAGCGTCTGGAAGACTTCGGTGGACCCCGTGAAATGGATTCCGCCCAGGTGCCGGTCGGCCAGCAGTCGCTCGCTGATGACCGTCGCGGGACCGGGCACGAAGTTGACCACTCCGGGCGGCAGCCCCGCCTCCTGCAACAGCCGGAAGACGAGGTAGTTCGAGTAGGAGGCGGTCGCCGCCGGTTTCCAGACAACGGTGCACCCCATGAGCGCCGGCGACGTCGAAAGGTTGCCGCCAATCGCGGTGAAGTTGAAAGGCGTGATGGCGTAGACGAATCCTTCGAGCCCGCGGTACTCCATCGCATTCCAGATCGCCCCTCCGGGCGGCGACAGCGGCTGCTCGGCGTGGATTCGCTCGGCGTAGTGCGCATTGAAGCGCCAGAAGTCGATCAGCTCGCACGCCGCATCGATCTCCGCCTGGAATGCCGTCTTGCTCTGGCCCAGCATCGTGGCGGCGTTGACCATGGCGCGCCACCGCGTCGCGAGCAGGTCGGCCGCCTTGAGGAAGACGGCCGCGCGATCGGTGAGGCTCCAGGTTGACCAGTCGCGCCACGCTTCCCGAGCCGCCTTGACTGCCGCCGTGACTTCTTCCGGGCCGGCCTGATGCACTTTCGCGAGCACGTGCCGGTGGCAATGCGGCATCACGGCATCGACGGTCTTGCCGGTGCGGATTTCCTTGCCGCCGATGACGACGGGAATCTCCATCTGGTGGCCGCTGAGGTCTTTCAGTGCTTGCTTGAGCTCGGTGCGCTCGCGGGAGCCTGGCGCGTACGCGAGAACCGGCTCGTTGACCGGTGTTGGAATCTTGGCTGTGTTCATGCGGGAAATGTAACCGGGGAACCCGCGCATGTTCTGGAGGTGACATGGCGATCGATCCTCGCACCAGAATCGGCCACGTTCACCTGACGGTGAGCGACCTGGATCGCGCGGTGCGCTTTTACCGGGACGTCCTCGGCTTTGACGTCACGGCCCGCTATGGCGCGGATGCGGTCTTCTTATCCGCCGGCGGCTACCACCACCATGTCGGTTTGAACACGTGGGCTGGTCGTGGCGCGCCGCCGCCCGCGCCGGGGACCACCGGTCTCTACCATTTCGCAATCCTGTTTGCCGATCGCGCGGCCCTGGCCGGGGCGGTACGCCGCGTACTGGAACACGGCGTGCCGCTGGAGGGCGCGTCCGATCATGGCGTGAGCGAAGCGGTCTATCTGCGGGATCCCGACGGCAACGGCATCGAGCTGTATCACGACCGACCTGAAAGCGAATGGCCGCGTGGTCCCGATGGCACTATCCGGATGCACGCGCGGCCGCTCGATCTTCAAGCGCTCCTGCCTTAACTCCGGCGGTCCGCCTCCCGCTGCGGGGGCAGCGGCAACACAATGGTCAGCGTGGTTGTATCACCCG
>QHUF01000094.1 GCA_003221075.1 Gemmatimonadota bacterium | reverse complement strand
ACCCAGTTGATCGTGCCGCTGGTGTCGGTCGTCTCGAACGTCCGAAGGTTGTAGTCGCCGAGAATGTTCGCGGTGGTGGGTTTGAAGGCGTCTGAACAGGCGACAAGGGCGGCGGCGGCGACCAGGCTGGAAATCGATCTCATTGCGATCCTCCGGATTGTCTCCCCTGACCGGAAGGCAAAACAGAGGGCGCACGGACGGCAAGCCCGCGCGCCCTAAACGTCATAATCGCGATTACAGGATGTACTTCCTCAGGTCCTCGTCCTCGACGATCCGGAGCAGCCGTTCCCGCACTGCCGGCCCGTCGAAGACGATGTGCTTGGTCGGATAATCGGGTAGCTCGAACAGTACGTCCTCGAGCAGCGTCGTCAGCACGGTGTGCAGGCGTCGTGCGCCGATGTTCTCCATCCGCTCGTTCACCTTCGCCGCGATCCGCGCGATCTCCTTCACGCCGTCGGCGGTAAACTCGAGCGTCGCACCGTCCGACGCGCACAGCGCCGCGTACTGCTTGGTCAGCGCATTCTCGGGCTCCGTCATGATGCGCACGAAATCCGCTTCGGTCAGCGACGACAGCTCGACCCGGATCGGGAACCGTCCCTGTAGCTCCGGAATCAGGTCACTCGGCTTCGCGATGTGGAAGGCGCCGGCCGCGATGAACAGGATGTGGTCGGTGCGGACGTAGCCGTAGCGCGTCTGCACCGTCGAGCCCTCGACGATCGGCAACAGGTCGCGCTGCACGCCCTCGCGCGACACGTCGGGGCCCGTGCTCTGGCCGCGCTGCCCCGTGATCTTGTCGATCTCGTCGATGAAGATGACGCCGTGATTCTCGACGCGATCGAGCGCCTCGTTCACGACGTCGTCCATGTCCACCAGCTTCTTCAGCTCTTCGTCGATCAGGATGCGGCGCGCCTCGTGCAGATGCACGGTGCGGCGCTTTTTCTTCTTGGGAATCAGCTCCTGAATCATTTCGCCGAAATTGATGTCTGGGCCTTCCATCCCCTGCGGCGGCTGCATCATCTCCAGCATGGGGAAGCTCTGCTGCTGCACCTCGATCTCGACGTCGCGCTCCTCGAGCTGCCCATCTTTCAGTTGTGCCCGCAGCTTCTCTCGCGTGCGGCGCCGGCGCTCGTTGGCCTCCGTCTCGGCCTCGGGCAGCTTTGACTCGACGTCCCCTTTGGACGAGACAACGAACAACGGTCGCTGGCCTGGCGTCTCGGTCGTTCCCGGGGCGGCAGATGAGGCGGCGGCGGAGGGCGGCTGAGGAAGCGGCGGCAACAGCAAATCCAACAACCGTTCTTCGGCTCTCTGCTCGGCCGTTGGATAAACCTCATCTTCCCGTTCGCTCCGAACCATGTTGATCGACACGTCCACCAGCTCGCGCACCATCGACTCGACGTCGCGGCCCACATAGCCCACTTCGGTGAACTTCGATGCCTCGACCTTGAGAAACGGCGCACCCGCGAGCCGCGCCAGCCGGCGCGCGATCTCGGTTTTCCCCACGCCCGTCGGACCGATCATGATGATGTTGTTCGGCATGATCTCGTCCCTGATCTCTTCGGGCGCCTGGGCGCGCCGCCAGCGGTTCCGTACCGCGATGGCGACCGCCTTCTTCGCCGCTTCCTGACCGACGATGTACCGGTCCAGCTCGGCGACGATCTTCTTCGGCGGCATTTCTTCCAGCCACGGCATCGTCTCTTCGGCGGCGGAGGGCGGCGAAGGGGCGGAGGGCGGCAAAGGCGATTCTTTGGTCTTAGCCATGTCTATAGCTCGAGTACGGTGATGTTCGTGTTGGTGTAGACGCAGATCTCGGCCGCGATTTCGAGCGCGCGCTGGACGATCTCCGGCGGGCTCAGCTTGGTGGAGCTCAGCAGCGCCCGCGCCGCGGCGAGGGCGAACGACCCACCCGACCCGATCGCCAGGACACCGTCGTCGGGCTCGATTAGCTCGCCCGAGCCGCTGACCACGAAGCCATGCTCCTTGTCCGCCACGACGAGCAGTGCCTCGAGCCGGCGGAGCACGCGGTCGGAGCGCCAGTCCTTCGCCAGCTCGACCGCGGCACGGGGCAGGTTCGACGGGTAGCGCTCCAGCTTCTCCTCGAACTTTTCGAAGAGCGTGAACGCATCTGCCGCCGCGCCGGCGAAACCGGCGAGGATCTTGCCGCCCCGCAGCGTGCGCACCTTGTTGGCGTTGGCTTTCATCACGGTCTCGCCGACCGTGACCTGCCCATCGCCGCCGATGGCCACTTTGCCGTCGCGGCGAACGCACAGAATTGTCGTGCTATGTATCTGCGGGAATGCCTTCACTAGTCCCTAACCCCCAACCCCTAGGCCCTAGGGTGCGCCTGGTGATATACCTTTTTCAGCCGTTCTACCGACGTATGAGTATACACTTGCGTGGTCCCCAGCGACGCATGCCCGAGGAGCTCCTGCACCGCTCTGAGATCGGCGCCGGCGTCGAGCAGGTGCGTCGCGAATGAATGACGTAACGCGTGCACGTGGAGTTCCGATCCGCGGGCCAGCCCGTCAAACAGCCGCTTCATTGCGAGTTGGACGCCGCGGGGCGAAATCCGGTTGCCGCGCAGGTTCACAAACACGGGACGCGATCCGGCGCGCGGCGTCGCCAACAACCCGTCCCGCTTCTGCAGGTAGTTCCGGCACGCCGCCGTCGCGTGCGAGCCCACCGGCACGATCCGCTCCTTCTTGCCCTTGCCCCGCAGCTTGACCTGGTCGGAGACGAAATCGACATCGGGATCGTTGAGTCCCGCGAGCTCCGAGAGCCGCATCCCGGTCGAATAGAACAGCTCGAGCATCGCGAGATCGCGCGCCTCGCGGAACCCACCGGCCGCCGCGCGCGCCTCGGCGTCGGCGAACAACAGTTTGACTTCCGCTCGGGTCAAGTAGGTCGGTAACGTTCGCTCGAGCTTGGGGGTTCGCGCCGCCCGCGCGGGGTTCACCTCCAGGCCGCGGGTCGCGTTCAGAAAGCGGTAGAACGTGCGCAGCGCCGACAGCGCGCGCGCCACGGAGCGCTTGGCCAGGCCGCGCCGCTGCTCCGCTGCCAGAAACCCGCGC
>QHUF01000243.1 GCA_003221075.1 Gemmatimonadota bacterium | reverse complement strand
GGCACGGCGGCGAGGAAGCGCTTGAAGTCGAAAATGCCCTTGCCCAATCCGGTGTCGCGCGAGCGGTCGGCGACCGCGTCCTTCAGGTGGAAGCTCCAGAACCGATCGGGGTATTTCTGGAGATACTGCATCGGATCGCCCCCGCCGACGAGCATGTTGCCGACGTCCAGCTGGAGTCGAGTGACGGAGGGATCGAGACGGCTGATGAAGACATCGAAGGGAACTTGGCCGTCGATCGGCTTCTGGTGATACGACTCGTTGTGGAATCCCAGCCAGATACCCGCCTTCCGAGCGACCGCGCCGGCAGCGTTGAAGCGATCCGCCCATTCCCGCCAGTCGTCGAGCGTCTGCTTGGTCCACTCCTCGAAATCGGGCACGAACAGGTACTGATGCCCGAGGACCTTTGCCTTTTCGAGGCTGCGCTCCCAGCCCACAAAGATCGTCTCGGCCGACATGTGGCACGAGGGCGCGCGCAACCCTTCGTTCTTGAGCGTCGCGGCGACCTGTGCCGGCGTTCGGCCGAAGAGGTTGAACGACCACAACAGCTCGACGTCGGTGTAGCCGATCGCGCGGATCGCGGCGAGCGTGCGCTCGGGATCCTGCGCCATCGCGTGACGGACCGCGTACGTCTCGAGCCCAATGCGATCCAGTCGTTTGGCTGAACCCAGGGGAACTCGCGCGAGCATCCCGCTCGCGGCAGCCGCTCCCATTGTGTGGAGAAAGTCGCGCCGTTTCACAGTGCCCTCATGGGAAGGTTGCGGAAGGTAGGGGCGCAGCATGCTGCGCCCCTACACCACACATCCACAGAATTCTACCGTTCGCCGAACGTCTCAGCGAGCGATATCCTATCCCCATGATCCACCTCCTCGCGCTCCTCGCGCTCCTCGCCGGTGTCCAGGACACCACGCTTGCCGTCATTCCCCGGCCCGTCCACGTCACCCGCGGCACCGGGACATTCCTGCTCACGCCGGCCACCGT
The DNA here is from genome assembly GCA_003221075.1 of Gemmatimonadota bacterium. Taxonomy (GTDB): domain Bacteria; phylum Gemmatimonadota; class Gemmatimonadetes; order Gemmatimonadales; family GWC2-71-9; genus 20CM-2-65-7. The sequence goes on along the minus strand of QHUF01000243.1, from coordinate 21,503 downwards.
GGTGGTCACCGATCGCGCCACGCGGCCAATCGGCTACCAGCTCGCCGACTGGCTGGGGCCCGCGACCGGGTATCGGCTCGCCGTGAGCGGTGGGCCCGGTACGGCAGCGCGGACCATCTCGCTCCGCACCGATCCGACCTTGGCGCGGCTCGGCGACGAGGGATATCGCCTCACGGTGACGGGGACGCGCATCACGATTCGCGCGTTTCGTCCGGCAGGCGTGTTCTACGGCGTCGAGACGCTGCGGCAGCTGCTGCCGCCCGACGTCTTCCGCCAGGCACCTGTCGCCGGCGTGACGTGGACGGTTCCCGCGGTCGAGATAGAAGACATGCCGCGCTTTCAGTGGCGCGGCGCCCATCTCGACGTGTCGCGCTCGTTCATGCCGAAGGAGTTCGTCAAGAAGTACATCGATCTGCTCGCGCTCCACAAGCTGAACCGTTTCCACTGGCACCTCACCGACGATCAGGGGTGGCGGATCGAGATCAAGAAGTATCCGCTGCTCACGGCGATCGGTGCCTGGCGCCGCAACTCGCTCGTCGGCGCGCAACGCGGGTACGCCGATACGACGCAGTGGGTCTACGACAACGTTCCGCACGGCGGGTTCTATACGCAGGACGACGTGCGCGAAGTCGTCGCGTACGCGGCGGCGCGCTTCATCACCGTCGTTCCCGAAATCGAGATGCCGGGGCACGCGCAGGCCGCCATCGCCGCTTATCCATGGCTCGGCAACACGGGCCAGCAGCTCGAGGTCCTCACGCACTGGGGCGTGGACCAAAACATTCTGAACCCGTCGGACTCGGCGATTCACTTCATGCAGGACGTTCTGACCGAGGTGCTCGCGCTGTTTCCGAGTCGCTGGATCCACACGGGCGGCGACGAGGCGCCGAAAGCGCAGTGGCAGACGAGCCCCGTCGCGCAGGCGCGTATTGGCGAGCTCGGGTTGCATAGCGAGAACGAGCTGCAGAGCTGGATGACTGCGAAGATGAGCCAATGGCTCGCCGGGCGTGGTCGATCGCTGATCGGGTGGGACGAGATCCTCGAAGGCGGGATGGAGGGTCTCGCACCGAACGCGGTGGTCATGTCGTGGCGCGGCATCGACGGCGGCATCGCGGCGGCGATCGGCGGATTCCTGCCTCTCGAGACGGTGTACGCCTACGAGCCCGTCCCGCCCGCGCTCGACTCGGTGCAGGCCAAGCACGTGCTCGGCACGCAGGGCCAGATCTGGACCGAATACCAGCGCAATCCCAAGAACGTCGAATTCATGGTGTTCCCGCGCCTCGTTGCGCTCGCCGAGGTGGCGTGGACGCCGGCGGGGTTGAAGAACTACGGTGATTTCACGGCGCGACTGACGAAGCATTTCGCGCGGCTCGCCGTACTCGACGTCAATTACCGGCCGCTGCAGTAACCGTTACTGCGCGGTGTAGACTCGCACGTAGTCGACGAGCATCGTGGCAGGGAAAATCGCGTCGGACTGCGGATCGCCGTCGAAGTGGCCTCCGACGGCGAGATTCAGGATCGCATAGAAATACTGGTCGAACACCCAATCTCCGTACCGGCCCACGCTGCTGCGCGCCACGCTGTAGTGCTGATTGCTATCCACAAAGAAGCGGATCGACTCGACATCCCATTCGACTGCATAGACATGGAAGTCGGTGACCCCTCCCGACGCGAAGTGATTGACGTGGACCAACGGCGTGTTGCCCGAATACCCCGGCCCGTGCACCGCGGAGCTCATGGACGTCACATCGCTGCCGTGGTTCTCCATGATGTCGAGCTCGCCGCAGGTCGGCCAACCGACGGTGCCGATGTTGCTGCCGAGCATCCAGAACGCGGGCCACAGTCCCTGCCCCGCAGCGAGCTTGATCCGCGCTTCGACCCGACCGTGGTTCACCGAAACTTTGCCGCGCGTCGTGATCTTTGCGGAGGTGTAGCGGCAGGAGCCGTAGTAGCAGCTCAGTCCCGCCGGCGCGACGCGGGCAACAATCTGCAGCTGTCCTTGCCCGTTCTGCTGGATGCTCGCCGTATCCGACCTGTAGTACTCCTTTTCGTTGTTGCCCCACCCGCAGACGCCCGGACACCCGTCGCCGATATCGTAGTTCCACCTGGTCGTATCGACGGGGCTGCCCGCGGGACCGTCGAATTCGTCGCTCCACACCTGCACCCACACCGGCGGAGGCGGTGGCGGAAGCGGTGGAGGCGGAGACACGGCACCCGACGCGCATGCAAGCACCGCGCACAGCGCGACTGCGGTTACGCGGTGATGGCTCACCGCTGGCACAGAGCTACAAGCGCGCCGCACGACGCCACTCGGCAGCGATGACCGCATGCCCCGCCGGTGTAGGGTGGACACCATCGGCAGCCCAGTACGCCGCGGGCGCCGTACGGACCCGTTGATCGAAGATCGACTGCAGCGGCACGAAGGTCGCGCGCGCGTGCGTCGCCACACGAGCCGCGGCCGCGCGGCGCTGGTCGAATTCGGGGAACCAGCGCGCATCCACCGCCCCGGTTCGGAGCACGAACGGCTCCAGCACGATCAGGTGCACGCGCGGCAGGGCTTTGCGCGTCTCGTCGTCAGGCACTTTGTTGCCGCTGATGCCGCGATTGTAGAACCGGAACTCGCTGGCCGGCCGCGCGGCCAGCACGGCGGAAGCCACGAGCAGCGGATACCCGTTGCCGAGCGCGCCCGCGGCATTCGGGTCCGCGGATTCGCGATTGCGCCCTGAGTCCGTTATGGAATCCCCCTGAAACACGATGACCGTGCCTTTTGCCGGCGCAGCTTGCGCGGGATTGGCGATCGCGCCGATGGGGAGCTGCGAACCCGCGGCCAGCGTCGCCGTGGCCGCGAGAAAATCGCGGCGGCTGATATCGTCCGTCATGTCACCTCCGCGAACGGCCAGGTCTGCTGTTTCCACGACCACACGCCAAAGCACAGCACGCCGAGCAGCAACGCGCCGAGCCCGAACGCAATTACGAGCGGCGGCGTCGTGGCAAAGATGAAGATCCATCCGAGGAGCGCAACCAGGCTGGGGAGCGGATAGAGCCACATCCGATAGGGCCGCGGCATATCGGGCGCCCGCCGCCGCAGCAGCGTCACCGCACCGACCTGCCCGATGAACTGTACGAGAATTCGCGTCGTGAGCAGCGCGTCGATCACCATGCCGAGCGATGCGAACCCCGCGACGATCGAGAGCACACCGAGCACGACCAGCGACACGTACGGGAAGCCCTTGGACGGGTGCAGCCGCGCAAACACCTTGAAGAAATAGCCGTCTCGCGCCGCCGCGTAGGGCACGCGTGAGTATCCGAGGAGCAGCGCGAAGACCGATCCGAACGCTGTCCACAGGATCATCGCTGTGAGGATCGTGGCGACGCCGGAGCCGTAGATCCGCTCCATGAGAATCGAGACCACGAAATCCGACTGTGGATGCGATGCCGCCGGGACGAACTCGCGCCACGGGACGACGCCGATGATCGAGAAGTTGATCGCGATGTAGATCAGCGCCACCGCGATGGTGCTGATGAGAATCGACCGCGGGATGACACGGCCCGGATTCTCCACTTCGTCGCCGATGTAGCAGACGTCGTAGTAGCCGAGGTAATCGTAGGCGCCCACGCGGGACGCAGTGCCGAGGCCGAGCAGGAAGCCCAGTGAGAAGTTGAAGGCGCCGGGCGGGAAGTCGAAGGCGACCTTGGCGTCGAAGTGCATCGCCCCTGTTGCGATCACGGCGACGACGGTCACGATCGTGCCGATCCAGAGCGCGACCGTGATCGCCGCGATCGATTTGATCCGCCGGTAGAGCAGCGCGAGGTTGGCGAGGCCGATGATCGTAATCACGAGCATCGTCTGCCCGGGCGTGATCCCTTTCCAGATGTATCCCAGATAGTGCGAGAATCCGATGTATCCGGTCGCGATCTCGAGCGGCCCACTGAGCACGAACTGCCATACGAAGAGAAAGCCCATCAGGCGGCCGACCTTCTCCGCCCCGTAGCCCTGGCGCAGGTAGCCGAACGACCCGCCCGAGCCCGGCATCGCGGCGCCGAGCTCGCTCCAGACGGTGCTGTCGCACAAGACAGTAATCAACGCGACGACCCAGCCGAGCATTGCCTGCGGGCCGCCGAGCGCGGACATCAGCAGCGGGATCGTGATGAAGGGCCCGATCCCGATCATGTTCGTCATGTTGAGCGCCGTGGCGTGCAACAGGCCGAAGCGGCGCACCATCGGCGGCGGGAGGGGCTCGGTCACTTGTTCCGCTTCAGTCGCAGCTCGAGGTGACGCCGGACGTCCGGCCATTCGGCAGCAAGGATGCTGTACATCACGACGTCGCGCGCGCTGCCGTCGCGCCGGATGCCGTAATGGCGAATCACGCCGTCCTTCTTGGCGCCGAGCGCCTCGATGGCGCGCTGCGAGCGAAAATTGAAAATGTCCGTGCGCAGGCCGACGACTTTGCAGCCGAGCGTGTCGAACGCGTGGCCGAGTAACAGCAGCTTGCAGGTCGTGTTGACGTGCGTGCGCTGGCGACTCTTCCCGTACCAGGTGTGGCCGATTTCTAAGCGGTCGATCGCCGGGACGATGTCGTGATAGCGCGTCGACCCGACGATCGCGCCGCTCGGCACGTCGCGGACGACCCAGGGCAGCATGTGCCCGTCGCGCTGGCCCTTCAGCGCGTCGGCAACGTACGTCTTCATCCCATCGGGTGGCGGGACGGCGATGAACCAAAACTCCCACAGCCGGCCGTCGCCCGCGGCGGCGGCCAGCGCGTCACTGTGTGCTTCGGTCATCGGCTCGAGCCGAACACCGTGACCTTCGAGCACCACCGGTTGTGGAAGCTTCACCGTTTGAGGAGCATTGCGCTCCTCAAGCTACGGTCCGGAAATGAAGATCGCTATTTCTCGACGAACTTCTTCAGCGCCCCGAGCATCGCGCTCCAATTCTTCTCCGAGTGTTTGCGCGCCGCTTCGGTGGAATTGTTCTCCTGTGACAACGTCACGTTGGTTTTCCCCCCGACATCGGCGAGCTCGATCGTGACCGTGTGATAGTTCTCGGGCGCGTCCGGCGGACCGGCGAGAGGGCTGAAGTGCGTGTACCGCAGCAAGCGCCCCGGTTTCAGCTGCAGAATCTTGCCCTTGTCCTGATACCGCTTGCCCTGCCATTCGCCCGACCACGTGATCGGACTGCCTTCCTTCCAATCGGAGCGGACATCCGTTTCAAACATGTACCGCTTGATGGCCGCGGGACTCACCAGCGCTGCCCAGACCTCGCTTGGCGAGGCATCGACCGTGACATTGGCTTTGGCGATCAGATCCTGAGTCGTTGGCATTGGAGCCTCAGGTTGGTTTCCCTGTCGTACCCGCGTTGCAGCGATCGGTCGGAATTAAGCCCGGAGCGAGACCTCGCGGTTCGTATCAGGGTGCGACGTAGTCCTGCGCGGCGACGATCCGCCAGCGCCCACCGCGTTTCACCCAGGTGTCCGTGAAGCGGTAGCGTCGCTCGAACGCCCCGCTCGAACCGCGTCCTCGCACAACCAGCCATCCGGTCACCACGGCCGTGACCGCACCGTAGCGGTGCACCTGCATCTCCTCGTTGTGCGCCGCGGTGATCGTGTCCGAGCCGGCCACGACCGAGTGGAGCACGGCTGCACGATCCGTCATTTGGTCGTCTTCGGTATACACAAATCCGGGGGCGAGGAGACGATTGAAGACGACCGAGTCGCGCTTCACCAGTGCGCTCGCCCACTCATCCTCGAGCCGGAGCAGCGCGCGGGTGTCTGCGTCCTGCACGTTGGCCGAGAACAATACCGCAAGAAGAAGTACGGTCATGGCGCCTCACTCTCCCAAAACTTTGATGATTACCCGCTTCTTCCGCTGCCCGTCCCACTCGCCATAAAACACGCGCTGCCAGGGCCCGAAATCCAGCTTCGCCGCCGTGATCGGCACGATCACCTCGTGACCGATCGTCAAACTGCGAAGGTGCGCGGCGGCGTTGTCTTCTCCGGTCTCGTTGTGGCGATAGCGGCGTGGATCCCACGGTGCAATCGTCCCCTCCAGCCACTTCAAGATGTCCTCCCACAATCCCGACTCGTGATCGTTCACGAATACGGATGCGGAGATATGCATCGCGCTCACGAGGACAAAACCTTCACGCACCTTGCTCACCTCGACCTCCTTCACAACCTCGCCGGTAATGTCGATGATCTCCTGGCGCTGCTTCGTGTTGAACCAGAGATAGTGCGTATGTGCCTTCATGGACCCCCCATCCCTCCGTGTCGAATTGTCACAGGCCGAGCGAATCCCTAAATTGCCCGCAAATATGGCGCTTCCTTTCAGACGGCGAATCTTCGTCATCCTCGTCGTCATGACCGTGGTGCCGACGGTGCTGGCGGTGGCCGGCTGGGTGCTCTCGATCCGGCGGCTACTGCCCGCCGCCGGCGCCCGCGCTTCCACCGAGCGCGTCGCCGCAACCGCCCGCTCGCTGCTCGAGGGAGTGGATACGCTGCACCTCACGGTGCGCGAGCGCGCGTTGTTGCACCACCATTTCGACGAAGTCTCGGCCTCGGTGAGTCTGGCACGCCGCGCCGAAACGTTCCTGCGCTATTACACAGCCGGTTTTGCCGTGGTCATCCTGCTGCTCGGCGCCGCCGTGCTCTACGCGGCCGTCAACCTCGCGGGCCACCTGTCGCGCCAGCTCTCACGTCCGATCGACGAGCTGGTCGGCTGGACGCAGCTGATCCGCCGCCACGAGCCGCTGCCGATCGGCGCGCTGATGCGGGGTGCTCCGGAGTTCGAAGCGTTGCGGCAGGCATTGCGCGAGCTGGCTGGCGCGCTCGCCGCCGCCCGGGACCGCGAGCTGGAGGCCGAGCGGTTGCGTGCGTTCCGCGAAGTGGCGCGTCGCGTGGCGCACGAGATCAAGAATCCGCTAACGTCGATGCGCATTGCGCTGGATCAAATGCGTCGGACGGTCGGACGGTTGGACGGTCGGACGGACACCGCGATCCAGGTACTCGAGGCCGAGACCGATCGTTTGGAACGGCTCGCGAAGGAGTTCTCGGAGTTCGGGCGGCTGGCGGAAGGGCCGCAAAGCGAAGTCGATCTCGTCGAGCTGCTCGAAGAGCTAGGGCGCACAGGCGTCCCCGATGGCGTGCGCGTCACCGTGGACGCGAATGGAGGACCTCGCTCGCTGTTTGGCCACTACGAGCCGCTGCGTCGCGCCTTCGCCAACCTCTACCGCAATGCCGCCGAGGCGATGAACGGGCGCGGTGCCATCGACGTCACGGTGACGGGCGACGGCGCCGGGCTCGCCGTCACGATTGCCGACCACGGTCCCGGCATCCCCGCCGAGCTGCGGCAGCGCGTGTTCGAGCCCTACTTCACCACGAAGGACGACGGCACCGGCCTCGGCCTCGCGCTGGTCCGCGTCACGCTCGAGGCTCACCGCGGGACGATCAGCGTGAGCGAGACTCCGGGTGGTGGAGCGACATTTGCGATCGTTTTCCCTCCTCCCCCGTCCTTCATCCCCATCTCATGAGCCCCCGCGTCCTCCTCGTGGACGACGAGTCCAACATCCGGCGCATGGTGGGTGCGCTGCTCCAATCGGACGGTTACGACACCGTTGAAGCGGCCGACGGCAACGCAGCGATGGTGCGCCTCACGGAAGACGCGCCCGATGTGGTGCTCCTCGATCTGATGATGCCGCCCGGCCCGGACGGTCTCGCGACGCTCGAGCAGATTCGCAAGCGTGCTCCCCACATCCCCGTCGTCATGATGAGCGGTAAGGCGAATCTCGCCGACGCCGTCCGCGCGACGAAGCTCGGCGCCTTTCAATTCCTCGAGAAGCCGCTGACGCCCGAAGGTGTGCTCGTCGCGCTGCGCAGCGCCCTGGAGCTGGGACGCACGCTCGCCGAGAACACGCGCTTGCACGAACAGCTCGGCCACGCCGATCCGCTGGTCGGGACCAGCACCGCCATGGACGAGCTACGCGCACTGATCGCCCGCGTCGCGCCGACGGAGTCGCGCGTCCTGATCACCGGCGAGTCGGGCACGGGCAAAGAGCTCGTCGCGTCGGCGATCCACCGCTTGAGCACCCGCGGGAGCAAGCCCTTCGTCACCGTCAACAGCGCCGCGCTGCCGCGCGACCTCGTCGAATCGGAGATGTTCGGCCATGAGCGCGGCGCGTTTACGGGCGCGACGGAGCGCCGTCAGGGCCGCTTCGAGCTGGCCGATGGCGGCACCCTGTTCCTCGACGAGGTCGGCGACCTCGGCCCGGAGGCGCAGGCCAAGCTGCTGCGCGTCCTGGAGAGCGGGATCGTCGAACGGGTGGGCGGCGAGCGGCCGTTCGCCGTCAACGTCCGCGTCGTCGCGGCGACGAACAAGGATCTGCCGCAGGCGGTCCGGCAGGGACAGTTCCGCGAGGACCTGTGGTTTCGTCTGAACGTGCTGCCGATTCACATCCTCCCGCTGCGCCACCGCGCGGAAGACATCGCGCCGCTGGTGCGCCATTTCGCCGGGCGCTGTGCCGCCCGTCTTGGCCGCCCCGTAACGTTCGACGCGGGTGCCGTCCCGCTGCTCGCGGCCTATGGATGGCCTGGCAACGTGCGCGAGCTCGCGAACATCGTGGAGCGGCTGGCCATCCTCGCGACTTCGGACGTCATCACTGCGGCGGACGTCGCGCGTGTGCTTCCGAACAACGGAGTTGTGACGGCCGCGCCGGCGGGCGATGAGACGTGGCGCGACATCGCGCTCACCGAAACGCTCGACCAGTACGAGCGCGAGCTGATCGCGAAAGCACTGTCCGCGTCGCGCGGCAACGTGGCCGAAGCCGCCCGCCGGTTGCAAACCGACCGGGCGAATCTGTACCGCCGCATGCGCCGTCTCGGGATCGAGCCTCCACCGAAAGCCGACCTATGATCACTCTGCTGTTAGTACTGGCAACCGTGCAGGACACGACGATCGTGATCCATCCGGACAGCTCGAGCGCGACGCTCGAAGCGCGGGCGCTGCCGCGAGTCGTGTCCGAGGAAGTCATCCGCTTCTACAACGACCCGGGGACCACGCGGCTCGTCGGCCGCACGCGGCTGCCGCGCGGCAACGAGTGGCGCGGCAACGTGGCGGTCCGCAACGGGCCTGTGGTAATCGCGGGGCGCCTGCAGGGCACGCTCGTCGTGATCAACGGCGACCTGCTCTTCGACGCGGGCGCCGAGGTGACCGGCAACGTGATCGTCGTCGGCGGAATCGTCGACGACACCGCCAAGGCACGCATCGGCGGCGAGGTCCGCCAGTACCGTGAACCTCTGCTCTTTCGCCTTCGCCACGAAGGCGACGAGCTGGTCTATGCGCCCAATCTGCGGCGCCGGCTCTTCAACCCCGGCGCGCACGTCTCGTGGGGCGACGCGGATTCGCGCTCGTCGCTGACAATCGCCACAGGCGGGACGTTCAACCGCGTCGAAGGACTGCCGATCGTGTTCGGCCCGCTGTTCGATTGGAAGCTGCAGCAGAACTTCCGAATGCGCGTGGACGCGCTCGGGGTGTTTCGGTCGGCCGGCGATCTCTCGGACAAGCGCAGCGATCTCGGCTACATGTTCCGCGGCGAGCTGCGGTCGGGTGACATCCGGCCCGTCGGCTTCGGTCTCCGCGCATTCGACGTGGTGTCGCCGGTCGAGGATTGGGGCCTGCACAACGCCGAGATCGGGTGGGGCGCGTTTCTCTTCGGGCGCGACTATCGCGACTACTTCCTCAATAAGGGATGGGCGGCGCGCGCCTTCGTGCAGCCGGAGAAGCAGATCGCCCTGTCGCTCGAGCTGCGCCGCGAGTGGCAGACGGGCGTCGCCAACCAGGATCCGTGGACCGTGTTCCGGAACTCTGAGATTTGGCGTCCCAACCCGCCCATCGATGAAGGCCATTTCACGACGATCGCCGCGGGCGGCGTGCTGGACGCCCGCAACGATCCGGAGGAACCGACCTCGGGCTGGCTGGTGCGGGCGACGCTCGAGGATTCGCGGAGCTCCGACGTCGTGCCCCACACCGGTGTGCCGGCGAGCGTGCGCGACTCGATTTCGAGCGGTGCCTACCACTTCGACCGCATGTTTTTCGACATTCGGCACTACGCCCGCATCAGTCCGTCGGGTCGCATCAACGTCCGGCTGGTCGGCGGCGGCTGGGTGGGCGGCGACCCGCTGCCGCTGCAGCGTCGGCTCTCGCTCGGCGGCCCCGATCCGATGCCCGGCCATCCGTTTCGCTCCACCGCGTGCAACAACGCCTTCACCGATCCGGCGTTCACGGACGCGCGCGTCGCCGCGTGCGATCGGGTGATTGCGTTCCAGACCGAGTACCGCGGGCACGTGAAGCTGAACTGGAGCTACAATCCGTGGAAGGAGGAGAAGCCGGATCGCGAGGAAGGGAGTGGAAACCCTCGGTTCTTCTGGCTCGAAGGACTCGACGTCGTGGTCTTCGCGGACGCGGGCCAGGCGTGGCTCGTCGGCAACGGGCCGAACCGCCTCCCGGCGGGGCGGATCCCGCGGTTCGACAACTGGCTCGTGGATGTGGGGCTGGGCGTCGATTGGGGTGGATTCGGCGTCTACACAGCCAAGGCGGTCACTACCGGCGAACGACTGCGCCTGACGGTCCGGCTCGATCACCGGTTCTAGCGTGCGCGTGCTTTTGTGGGCGGCCATTGCCCTGGCCTCCCCCCTCACGCCGCAGGTGGGGGCCGCCCAGTCGCCCACTCTTACCGTCACGCTGCAGACCAACATCCCGCGCGTGCGGAGCACGGGCCTGTTGGCCGACGGCAAGTTCGTCGGGCTGATGCGCTCGGGTTTCCCGCTGCGGCTGCACTACCGGCTCGAGCTGTGGCGCGTGCGCGCCGGCTGGTTCGATCAGTTCGTGCGCGAAGTCAGCTGGGATGCCGTCGCGCGCAACGATCCGCTCGCCGACGACTTCGTCCTCATCCGCCAGGGCGGCGCCGTCAGCCGGTTCGCGACGCCGGACGAGTTGGCCGCGGCGCTCGACATTCCGTACACCGTGACGATCCGCCCCACCAGCACCTCAAGCGGGCGCTACTACTTCGTCGCGCGGCTCGAAGTCACGACGCTCAACGACACCGATCTCCAAGAGTTGTCCCGCTGGCTGTCGGGGGACGTCGGTCCCGCGGTGTCCGGCGAAGGAAATTTTGGTGCAGCGCTCGCGCGCGGAGCGCAGCGCGTGTTGGTACGGCTGGCCGGATTACCGCGTCTGCGGCTCGAGGCGCGGAGTCCTACGTTCCGAACTGGCGGTCAATAGCGGCGCGAATGTCCATCAGTGACTGACCGCGCGCCGCCATCCCACTCGCCAGCATCGCTTCACCCATGCAGATGTCGCAGTACGCGCCGTGATTGGACTCGAAACACGTGAGCAACGAGCGGTGCCCCGCGTGCTTCGAGCAGTCGCAGTGGCAATACACGCCGTCGAGCGTGGGGGCGGCCCGCCGCGCCGCCGCGTACGCTTCCATCGCACCGGGATTCTTCGGAATCGCAAAGTCGGGGAGGATCTTCGCGGCGGTGATGCCGTGCCGGGGCGTCGGATGAATCGAGCCAGAGGCCGGCTTGGTCAGGAAGACGAATCCGACGAGCGCGGCTATGCCCACGCCTGCCACCACCCAGGGCGTCTTGGCCACTAGAGCGCCTCGAGAGTCGCCAGCACATCGGCTCCGTAGAAGAGCCGGATGTACTTCGCCTGCGTCCGCGTCAGGCGGCGCACGGCCCACGCGAGGTGCACGAAGTGCGGCTCGTGAGGCGCGCGCAGCGGATGCATGCCCACTTCCTCGGGCAGCAGGTTGCCCTTGCGGGTGTTGCAGCTCGAGCAGGCGGTCAGGACGTTCGTCCAGGCATTCGTGCCACCCCGCGAGAGGGGCACGAGATGATCGCGCGTCAGGCACTCGCGCTGCCGCAGCTCCTGTTGCGAGCGGCCGCAGAACTGGCAGCGGTAGTTGTCGCGAGCAAACAGGAACGTGTTGGTGACTTGGCGGCGGAAGCGGCGCGGGACGTGGACAAAGCGAACGAGTCGGATGACCGCGGGACGTGGGACCGCGAGTCGTTCGCTATGGACTGGCGTGCCTTCGGCTTCGACGACCTCAGCCTTGCCGTCAATAACCAATCGCAGCGCCCGGCGCACCGGCACCATGGTCAGCGGCTCGAACGAGGCATTGAGGGCTAGGCAGCGCATGCGATATGCTAATACCGACCAGCAACTTACAGCAAGTGAGGGATTTACGAGCTCGCTGCGGGCTGAAACGCGCGTCGTAACTCGTCTATTTGCGACTCAACTGAGGCACGCGAGGCACCTCCAGGTGTGGCACGGCTTTCCACGCTTTGCTCCCAGCTGCCCAACTGCGCCAGTGCCGGTCCCAGCGCCGGATGGATCTCGGTCGCCACTTTGGCAGGCACCTTGTCGAGCGTCACGCCGGCCTGCTCGGCCGCACGCACCAATCTGCCGATCAATCCGTGACTTTCACGGAATGGGACGCCAGCCTCGACGAGCAGATCCGCGAGATCTGTGGCCCGCATCGCGGGATCGAACGCACCAGCCATGCGCTCGGCATTCACCGTGAGGGTATCGATCGCTCCGGTAACCGCCGGGAGGACCGTCGCCAACGTGTCGCACGCGTCGAACAGCAACGCCTTGTCTTCCTGCAGATCCTTCTGATACCCGGCGGGAATCCCTTTCAGCGTCGTGAGCAGCGCGACCAGATCGCCCAACACCCGCCCTGCCTTGCCGCGCGCCAGCTCGAACACGTCCGGATTTCGTTTTTGCGGCATGAGGCTGGAACCGGTACTGAAGGCGTCTGCGAGCGTGATAAAGGCGTACTCGCCGCTCGCGTACGTGATGAGCTCCGAGCCCAGGCGCGACAGATGCGTGCCGACGAGCGCGATGGCGAACAGCACGTCGGCGACAAAGTCGCGGTCACCGGTCGCGTCGAGCGCGTTGGCAGAGATCATCCGGAAGCCGAGCGCTTCTTTCAGCAGGACGCGGTCGACCGGAAACCCGGAGCCGGCGAGTGCGCCCGAGCCCAACGGCATCTCGGCCGTGCGGCGGCGCGCATCGGCGAGCCGCTGGCGGTCGCGCACCAGCGGCCATGCGTGCGCGAGCAACACGTAGGCCCACCGCACCGGCTGCGCGCGCTGGCCGTGGGTGTAGCCTGGAAGGATGGCGTCCAGGCCATCCGTGGCTCTCGTGACCAGTGCGCGGCCGAGAGCGGTCACGCCGGAATCCAGCTCGTCGATCGCGTTCAGAGTCCAGAGGCGGAGATCGGTGGCCACCTGATCGTTGCGCGAGCGGCCCGTGTGCAGCTTTCCCGCGACCGCGCCAACCTCGGCGTAGAGCAGGCGCTCGACGAGGGTGTGCACGTCTTCATCGGGGGCGCCGACCGCGGCGCCGTCGGCGAGCTTGTCGGCGACGCGATCGAGGCCGCCGAGGAGTTGCGCTTCTTCACTGGGAGTCACCACGCCGGCGTGACAGAGGGCGTGCACCCACGCCTTGCTCGCGGCGACATCCTGCGGCCAGAGCCGATGATCGACGGGAAGACTGCGGTTTAAAGCATCGAGCGCTTCGCTCGGACCAAGCGCGAAGCGCCCCCCCCACATGTGATGCGTATCAGCTTGCTGGGACATCCGTGCGCTCGGCGTTCAGACCCGCGGCGATTCTGCTGGCGAGTCCGTACAGCCGGATGAAGCCCTCGGCGTCCTTCTGGTTATAGACGTTGTCCTTGCCGAACGTCGCGTACGACGGCTGGTAGAGCGCGAAGGGGCTCTCGCGGCCGGCGACGATCACGTTGCCCTTGAACAGCTTCAACTTCACGGTGCCGGTGACGTTCTTCTGGGTCGCCGTGACGAGCGCGTCGAGCGCTTCGCGCTCCGGCGTCCACCAGCGGCCGTCGTACACCAAGTCCGCGTAGCGCAGCGCCAGCTCGTCCTTCATTCGTAGCGTCCGGCGATCGAGGACCATCTGTTCCAGCTCGCGGTGTGCGGCATAGAGCAGAGTGCCACCCGGTGTCTCATAGACACCCCGCGACTTCATCCCGACGAGGCGGTCCTCGACGACGTCGGCGCGGCCGACGCCGTGCTCGCCCGCGATTTCGTTGAGTTGTTCGAGGAGCTCGACTGGACCGCAGGGAACAGCGTCAAGACTGACTGGATTGCCTTCCTCAAAACCGATCGACACGACGACAGGCGCATCCGGCGCCTCGAGCGGATTCTTCGTCATGACAAAGATGTGCTCGGGCGCTTCTTGTGACGGATCCTCGAGGATGCCGCCCTCGTGCGAGCAGTGCCACAGGTTGCGGTCGGTGGAATACGGTTTCTCGGCGGTCGCCTGTACCGGCACGCCCTTCGCGTGCACGTAGGCAATGAGATCTTCGCGGCCCTGGAATTTCCATTCGCGCCACGGCGCGATGATCTGCAGCTCCGGAGCGAGCGCGGCGTACGTCAGCTCGAAGCGGACCTGGTCGTTGCCTTTGCCGGTGCAGCCGTGCGCGACGGCGTCCGCGCCGAGCCGCTGCGCCACGGCGACCTGGTGCGCCGCCGTGATCGGGCGCGCCATCGACGTGCCGAGCAGGTAGGTCCGCGCGTAGACGGCGCCGGCGCGCAGCGTGGGGAAAACGAAGTCCCGCACGAACTCTTCGCGGAGGTCTTCGATGATGCAGTCTTCGGCACCGGAGCGTTTGGCCTTGGCGATCAGGCCGTCGAGCTCGCCGAGCCCCTGCCCCACATCGGCGGCGTAGCAGACGACGCGCGCGCCGTACGTTTCGCGCAGCCAGGGGACGATGGCGGAGGTATCGAGCCCGCCCGAATAGGCGAGCACGACGAGGGGACCGGTGCCGGGACGGCCGTTGTTTTGTTTATGCATATGGGTGCATAAAAATACACTAGCTAATGGCGAATGCGCAAGGATGGTCTTGGGTAGGGCCGCAGCATGCTGCGCCCCTACCGTTCCTCACCAACCCCACCCCTGCCGGTACTGCGGCTTGACGTACTCCTCCGGGATCCCGGGCGTGAGCACCGCGCCCGTTAGCGGGTTCACGTCGATCGGCTGCGCGGTCCGCACGGCGAGATTGCCGAGCAGCACCATCTCGGTGAGCGGTCCCGAATGGTCGGGAATATTGGACCCCGCCGGCGTGCCCCCTTTGCACGCGGCGATCCACTCGGCGTACACCCCCTCCGTGCGTGCGTACTTCTGCGGTATCGGATGGGCCGTGACCTCGGCCTGTTTCGCCGCATCGAGCAACTTGGGATTCTCGCCGTAGATCCCCGCGATCAGGCGGCCGCCATCGCCGATCCAGAGCTGTCCGCTCGTGTCGAAGGGCCAGGCGTTGGGATCGGTGATCTCGGGCGGGCGCGGCGGATAGAGACTGCCGTCGCGCCACACGACCGTGACCGGGGGCCGGCCACCCTTGGCCGCGAACGAGTACGTGATGCGCGCTCGGGCGGGCGCGGCGGATAGAGACTGCCGTCGCGCCACACGACCGTGACCGGGGGCCGGCCACCCTTGGCCGCGAACGAGTACGTGATGCGCGAGCACGCGGGCGCGGTTTCCGCGAACAGCTTTGTCGACTCGGCTTCGATGCGCGTCGGATAACCCAGATTCAGCGTCCAGAACGACGCGTCCATCGAGTGACAGGCGATGTCGCCGAGCGCGCCGGTGCCGAAATCCCACCAGCCGCGCCATTTGAACGGCGCGTACGCTGGGTGGTACGGGCGCGCCGGGGCGGGGCCCAGCCACAGATCCCAGTCGAGCGTCGCGGGCGTGTGGTACTCGTCGAGCGGCCGCTCGATTGCTTGCGGCCAGATCGGCCGGTTGGTCCACAGCTGGACCTCGCGCACCGTGCCGATCAGGCCGGCCTCGACCCACTCGCGGATCAGGCGCGTGCCTTCTTCGGCGTGACCCTGATTCCCCATTTGCGTCTGAACCTTGTACTTCCGAGCCGCATCCTCGAGCTGCTTTACTTCCCACAGCGAGCGCGCCAGCGGCTTCTGAATGCGCGTGTGCTTGCCGAGCTTCATCGCCAGCATCCCGGCCACCGTGTGCGTGTGATCGGGCGTCGAGACGGTGACGGCGTCGATGCTCTTTCCTTCTTTATCGAGCAGGACGCGGAAATCCTTGAACCGCTTGGCGAGCGGAAAGGCCGCGAAGGATTGCGCCCCCTGACGCTCGTCGACATCGCACAGCGCGTAGATGTTCTCGGTCTTCCCCACCCCGCGCACGTCGTTCGCGCCCATTCCGCCGATGCCGATGCACGCGATGTTGAGCTTGTCGCTCGGCGCCAGGCGGCCGCGGCCGCGCGCGCCGAGCACATGCGGGGGAACGATCGTGAACGCCAATCCGGTGGCGACGTCACCCACAAACTCGCGACGCGAAATGGGGTGGGCGTGTAGGGGCGCAGCATGCTGCGCCCCTACCTTGGGTACCCTGTGGGATCTTTTGCTCATGGCAGCACTCGAATTTTGATGTTGCGGAAGGCGACCACGTTGCCGTGGTCCTGCAAGCCGATGTGGCCCTGCGCGTTTTTCCCAAAGCGGGGATGCGGTTTGAACTTGCTCCCCGCGACTTTCGAGCCCCAATCGCGACTGCCCAGTTCGAACTCGACCATCTTGAAACCGTTGAGCCAGTGTTCAACGTGATTGCCGTTCACGACGAGCCGCGCCGTGTTCCAGTCGCCGGCGGGGTGCACGTGGCCGGTCGGCGCCGGATAGAGATCGTAGGCCGCCCCCGACGACGTCAGCGGTGACTTGCCGTCCGGGTGCTTCGCGTCATCGAGGACCTGCATTTCCGGCGCGTTCCAATAGATCGCGTCGCTGTCTTTGATGATGTCCCCGCCGGCGCCCGTGCGCGTCAGCGCGCTGTCTTTCACAACCCATCCATCAGAAATGACAGGCTTCCCGTAGTTCCTCCACCCGGCGGTTGTCCTGCCGTCGAATAGCAGCCGCCACCCGGCCGATCGCTCGGCTTCGGTCAACGTATTCGCAGCCACCGGCTTCGGAGGCACCCCGTCAACCGGACATGCTCCGAGGGCTGGGAGGAGGACCGCGAGTGCGGTGAGCATCTCGATCTTCTTCAGGCGGGAAGTCCTGCGAGTTCTTTCAGCCGCGCCTGGACGGCGCGGCGGCCTCGCTCGCTGCGAGTGATGACCAGAATGGCATCGTCACCAGCGATGGTGCCGATGATCTCGCTCCAGCCGGCGCCGTCGAGCGCCAGGCCCAGCGCCTGCGCGCCCCCCGTCGTCGTCTTCAGGACGAGCAGCGGGCCGACGCCTTCGGCCGAAACGAGCATGGAGGGAAGCAGCTGCTCCAGATGCTGCCGGACGCCCCCGCCGGTGGCGCCATCCGGACCCGCCGCGTAGTGCGAGCCGCCGTCCGGCGCGGCGACCTTCGCGAGTCCGAGCTCGCGTATGTCCCGCGACAACGTCGCCTGCGTCACCGTGTACCCTTCAGCTTTGAGACGCTCGCGCAGTTGCTCCTGGCTGCCTACCGTCTCTCCTCGAACGATTCGGAGGATGGCCGCGTGGCGCTGCGTTTTCATGTGCCGGAAATCTGGTGCACGATGCGGCCGCTGACTACTGTCAACTGGACGGTCGGACGGGCGGACGGCCGGACGGTCTGAACGACCAAGTCTCCGGCCTTTCCGACTTCCAACGATCCGATTTCCGATTCCCAACCCAGCGCGCGCGCGCCTTCTATCGTCAGCGCCCGCAGCGCAGCGTCCCCCGTGAATCCGGCAGCCTCCGCCTCCGCCCACAGATCCAGCTCGCCGACGCTCACGACCGAATCGGTCCCCAGACCGACCGGAACTCCGGCCTTCCGCAACAGCGCGATCGGCAGGCGGCCGTGACGGTGCGCCGCGTTGGACCGCGGGCAGTGGGCGACCGACGCGCGGAGCACCCGCAACAGCTCGACGTCGGCTTCGTCCACCTGCACGCAGTGAATGCACAGCGTCCCCGACTTGATCACGCCACGCTGCATGAGGTAGGTCATCGGCGACGCGCGGCGGGCGTCCACACTGATGCCGCGCGCGCGCAGAGCCACCGCGAACGGTCCATCACCATCACGCACGAATGCTGTCTCCTCCTTGGACTCGGCGACGTGCACGGCGATGGGCAGCTGCTCCACGCGCGCGTACGCCGCCACGGCTTCATACAGCGGCGCTGAAACTGAATAGGGGGCATGCGGCGAAACTCCCAAGCGAAGTTGCGCCGTTTCAAGACGGCGAAGCGGGCGAACCGTCGACTCCAACTCCGCCATGGTGCCCGCACACTGTGCCGGGTCCGGTCCAAACACTTCCTGATACACGATCCCGCGCCCGCCGAGATCGTGCAGGGCGCGCATGACGGCGCCCGTGCTCCCCGTTTCGGCGATGCACGTGACGCCGCGCGCCCAGCAATCGCGAATGCCGGCGACCGCCGCCTCGGAGAACGCCGCCGCGCTGGTCGTCTCCTTCAGCGCGCGAATGCGCCGGATCCAGTCGAGAAACTCCGGCTCGTCGTGTTTCGCGCCGCCGCCCAGATGCGTGAGCTCGAGATGCGTGTGGCAGTTGACGAGCCCGGGCATCAGCTCCGCGTCGGGGAACTGCATGGCGCGTGCGGCGTGCGGCGTGGGCACGTCGGCATTCCGACCCACAGCCGAGATTCGCCCGGTTTCGTCAACAAGAACGGCGCCGTCCTCGAGGGGCGGCGCCGTTACGGGATGAACCCGGCCAGCTCGGATACGAAGCAAGACTTAGGGTGTGACCCCGACACCAAACGGTGAGTGCACCTGGCAGACCTGCGAAGGCTCGGTGCCCGGATAGAACCACTCCCAGCGCCGCACCTCGAGCGGGCAGAACGGCGTCGCGAGGAATCCGTTCGACCAGTCGACTTCGCGGGTGACGAGGTCGTCGGGGCGAGCCCAATCGCCGGGCGACGGCCGCCGCTGGTACACGTCGCGCATGAACTTCGTCCACGCGGGCGCGACGATGCGGCCGCCTCCGGCGTTGTTCATGATGCGCTTCTGATAGTCGTAGCCGACCCAGATGCCGGTCACGATCTCGGGCGTAAAGCCCACGAACCAGGCGTCCGTGTAGTCGTCCGTCGTCCCGGTCTTGCCGGCCATCGGGATGCGCAGTCCGCCCAGGGCACCGGCCGCGGTGCCGCAGCGATGCAGGCCGCTGCCCGGCTGGCAGCGCATGACGTCGCGCATCATGTCGAGCATCAGCCAGTTGTGCTCCGGATCGAGCACCTGCTCACGCTTGACGGTGGACTGATAGAGGATGTTGCCCTGGCGGTCCTCGATGCGCTGGATACCGATCGGCTCGACGCGCGTCCCGTTATTCGCGAACGACGTGTATGCCGCGATCAACTCCATCGGGATCGCCTCGCGTGCGCCGATGTGAATCGACGGATAGGGCGGCAGCGGCGTCGTGATCCCGTAGCGCCGCGCTTCGCCGATCACGGTCTGCTCACCCAGCGACATGCCGAGCTTGATAGTCGAAAGGTTGCGCGACAGGTACAACGATTGACGCATCGGGATCATGCCGAGCGTCGTGTCGTCGTAGTCCTTCGGCTGCCACAGCGAGCTGTCGAGCTGGATGACCGGCGGGAGCGGCGAGTCGTCCAGCATCTCGGTGACGGGATGTCCCGCGCGGATCGCGGCCGAATACACGAACGGCTTGAACGTCGAGCCGGGCGGCCGACGGGACTGGGTGACGCGATTCCACTTCGAGTCGCTGAAGTCGCGGCCGCCCACCATCGCGAGGATGTTGCCGGTCTTGGCATCGAGCGCGAGCAGCGAGCCCTGGAGATACTGCGCGAACGGGCCCTGATCGTCAGGCGTGGTGCGGCCCTGTTCGATGTATTGGCGATAGGACGTGCCCTCGAACTTGCCGTTCGAGTACACACCCGATTCGATCTCGTCGAGCTGTGACTGCAACGCCTGCTCGGCCGCTACCTGCATGTCGAGATCGAGCGTGGTGTAGATGCGCAGGCCCTTTTCGTAGAGATCGCGACCAAACCGCGGCTCCAGGAAGGAGGTGCGCAGCCATTCGACGAAGTACGGCGCCACGTCGCCATAACTCGTGCGCCGGGTCGTCAACACGAGCGGATAGGCTTTCCAGAACTCGGCGTCCTCGGGAGTCAGGAATCCCTGATCGCGCATCAGGTTCAACACCACATTGCGACGGCGCACGGCGTTGTCGGGATGCGTCCGCGGGTTATATGTGCCGGGCGCTTTCGGTTGGGCGGCGAGCGTCGCGGCCTCCGCGACGTTCAGGTCGCGGACCGATTTTCCGAAGAACACCTGCGCGGCCGACTCGACGCCGGCCACGTTGGGGCCGAGGTCGATCTGGTTCAGATACAGCTCGAGAATCGTGTCCTTCGGAAAGTTGCGCTCCAGCTCCAGCGCCACGCGCGCTTCCCGGAGCTTACGCGATGGTGAGCGCTCACGGCTGATCTTGTCCGAAAAGACGTTGCGCGCCAGCTGTTGTGTGATCGTCGAGAAGCCGCGGAACCCATTGAGCATGGCGCCAGGCAGCCGAATGAAGTCGATGCCATGATGGCTGTAAAAGCGCTTGTCTTCGGTCGCCAGAAAGGCTTGGCGCACGTGGAGCGGGATGTCGCTGAGCTTCACCACCGTGCGGCGCTGAACGCCGTACTCGCTGATCAGGCGGCCGTCCGCGGCATAGACCTTCGACGTCTGGACCTGCGGGCGGTGTCCTTGATCGATGCGCAGGATGCTGGGACAACGGTCTCCGGCGCAGACACGGGTCCACGAGCCGTAGGCCAGGCCGCTGCCGTAGAGCAAGGCCAGCACAGTCGCGATGATCGCCCGCCGGCGCTGGACCGGATGGTACCACCAGCGAACGAAAAACGGGCGGCGCGGCGAAGGGGGTGTCGATGAGACCATCTGATAACAACCTAGTGACCTGAATCTCGACTTGCCAGCCTGTTCCACCTCCCCTACGATTGGCGACCATGGCGTCTAACGTGTTACAAGAATTGGAGTGGCGCGGGTTCGTCCAGCAATCGACCCCCGGTCTCGCGGCGCATTTCGCCAAGGGGCCGGTCACGGCCTACTGCGGCTTCGACCCGACCGTCCGGAGTCTCCAGGTCGGCAACCTGATGCCGCTGATGTTGCTCGCCAATCTCCAACGTCACGGCCATCGGCCGATTGTACTGATGGGGGGCGGGACAGGCCTTATTGGTGATCCATCCGGAAAATCCGCGGAACGACCCTTGCTTTCCAGAGAAGAGATTCGCGAGAACGTGCGACGCATGCGAGACCAATCGGCGCGCTTCCTCGAGTTTGGTACCGGGCCTGCGGCTGCATTCCTGCTCGACAACGCGAAGTGGTTGGTGGAGCAACACCTCATCGACTTCCTGCGCGACGTCGGGAAACACTTCACGGTCAACGTGATGATGCAGAAGGAATCGGTGAAGGCGCGGATGGAGAGCGGGCTGTCTTTCACTGAATTCAGCTACATGCTGCTTCAGGCCTACGACTTCCTGTATCTGTTTC
>QHUF01000278.1 GCA_003221075.1 Gemmatimonadota bacterium | reverse complement strand
CCCGGGTCCCATCACCGTGGTGCCGCCAGACTTCGGTGCCATCTCCGTGTCAACGTCACTGCCCAAGACTGGGGCGACGATGCCCGTGTTCTCACCGGTCTACTCCGGCGCAGTCAGCACCTCGGGCACTGGTCAGCCCGGCGGCTGGATCGGCTTGCTCACCGAGGAGCACGCCGAGGTGCTGACGGCACCGCTCCCGCTCTATCCAGATCTGCTGCGTCAGGCGGGAGTGCAGGGAAGAGTCCTCTTGGACGCGGTTGTCGACACCACGGGCCGCGTGCTGGTGAAATCGATCTCAGTCGTCTCGGCGACTAATCCCGGCTTCGTTGCGCCGGCGCGGCAGGCGTTGCTGGCCACGCTGTTTCGGCCCGCCATGATTGGCGGAAAGCCGGTCCGGATGCTGGTGCGCATTCCGTACGAATTCGCCATTCGAAGCGGCCCAGGACGTGCCCGATGAGCACGCAGCCGAAGGCTCATCTGGCTGTCATCATTTTGTAATCTTCGGACTACTAGCGGGCATGTTGGGACGGGTACTATTACTTAGCAACCAAGTCCACCAGCCCGGAGGAGACTGCGGTGTTCGACCACCTGATCGAGTCCAGTCGTAAGACGAACAAGAAGGGTGCGTTTGGCCTTGGCTTCGTATCGCTCGTCGGCCACAGCGTGATCGTGCTTGCGGCCGTCGTCGCGACGCTGACCGCCGGTGAAAAGAAGGACGAGGGGACGATCGACACGGCCATGGTCTTCCTCAATCAGGAAGAACAGAAGAAGCCGGAAGAGCAGCCGCCAATTGTCGACGTGCCGCAGCTCAAGGGCTTTCAGACCGTCGTCGCGCCGATGGACATCCCCACGAACATTCCGCCGATCAATCTACAGGAACACTTCGATCCCAAGGATTACACGGGCACGGGCGTCGAGGGCGGTATCGGCACGGGCATCGTGCCGGACGCCGGTCAGGTGTTCATGGAGTCGGTTGTAGAAGAGCGGCCTGAGGTGCTGTCCGGGCCGGCGCTGAACTATCCGGACCTGCTGCGCCAGGCGGGCGTGCAGGGTCGTGTGCTGGTGCAGGCGATCATCGATACGTCGGGTCGCGCCGAGCCGCCGTCGGTGAAGGTCATCCAGAGTCCCAATCCAGGCTTCGACCAACCGGCCAAAAACTACGTGCTGCGAGCGCTGTTCCGCCCGGCGCGCGTGCATGGGCGGGCGGTGCGTGTGTTGGTGAACTTGCCGATCGACTTCAAGATCAAGCGATAGGGAGACACAATGAGTTACGCGGAACTATGGTCATCGATGCACATGTTCGCCAAAGGCATCGTGCTCGTCATGTTCATTATGTCGGCATGGTCGTGGGCGGTCAGCATTTCCAAACAGCTCTACCTCAGGAAGTCGCAGAAGGAGACGCGCAAGTTCGCGCCCGAGTTCTCGCGCTACCTGCAGGAAGAACAGCTGGACGGCGCGATCGCGCTCGCCGAGAAGAACAAGAAGAGCCACGTGGCGCGCGTGCTGGGTGAGGCGCTCGCCGAAGTGAAACCACTGCTGCGCGACCGGGCGACCATCACGGCCGCGGACATTAACTCCGCGGAGCGGGCCGTCGAACGGCAGATGCTCATCATCACGGCCGAGTTGAAGCGCGGCCTCGGCATCCTGGCGACGACGGGCGCGACCGCGCCGTTCGTCGGACTCCTCGGCACGACAATGGGAATCGTGTCCGCGTTCCAGGGCATGTCGGCGTCGGGCGGCTCGGGCTCGCTCGCGGCGATCACGGGCGGCGTCGCCGAAGCGCTCATCACGACGGCGTTCGGCTTGCTCGTCGCGATTCCGGCGGTGTGGCTGTACAACTATTTCGCCACCAAGATCGACTTCCTCACCGTGGAGATGACGTACACGTCGAAAGAGCTGATCGACTATCTGATCAAGAGCGTCGGCAGCGAGTTCGGCCGGTCGATCTTCACCAAGGAATTTCAGACTCAGAAGGCGTCGCAGACCAGCGGCCCCATCAAGGGATAACGCACCATGGCGATGGGTGGCGCAAAGAAGACGGAAGGCGTGGTCGCGGCGAACATCAATGTCACGCCGATGATCGACGTGATGTTGGTGCTGCTGATCATCTTTATGATCGTGACGCCGGCGATTACCGCCGGGTTCCAGGCGACGATTCCGCGCGCCAAGAATCCCGATGCGAAGGAAGAAGGCGATGGCGAGATCCGACTCGGCATCGACAGGGAGGGCAAGTTCTATCTCGACATCACCGGCGCCAGCGGGAAGTACACGGGTCCGCGCTACATCAGCGACGAAGATTTACAGGGTCAGCTGACGAACCTGTACGCCAACCGCTCCGTCGACAAGATCCTGTATCTCCGGGCCGACGAGGGGATCGAGTACTCGCGCGTGCAGCAGGCGCTCGAGATCGCCCGCAAGGCCGGAGTGCGAGTGGTCGGGGCCATTGCCGAGCAGGAACGCTCGGCGCATCCGGAAAGGCAATAACCGATGCAAAGCGGCGGCTCGGGCGGCGGGCTCAGCGCGGACATCAACGTCACGCCGATGATCGACGTGCTGCTCGTGCTCCTCATCATCTTCATGATTACGCTGCCGTTGTCACGCCGGCGATTCGAGGTGCAGGTCCCGCCCGAGCAGAAACAGCAGCCCAAGCAGAAGCAGCAGCAGAGCGACCAGATCGTGCTCGAGCTGGCTCCGGACGGCTCGTACGCGATCAACCGGCAGCCGGTCGCGTTCGACCAGTTGGACGCGAAGTTCCACGAGCTCTACGATCAGCGTCCCGCCAAGCTGCTCTTCATCAAGGCCGCGCCGAACCGGAAGTACGGCGACATCGTCAAAGCGATGGACGTGGCGCGCGGCGCAGGCGTGCAGGTGATCGGGTTCACGCCGGCCGAGCAGGGGGCAGCAGCAGCGCACTGATTGCGGCAACGGATTGACGGGTAGGGGCGCAGCATGCTGCGCCCTACAAAAACCGGGGCGAAACTATGCCCCGGTTTTGTTTCTAGTGTATTAATAGACCGTGCCTCCCACTTCACGCCCCATCTTCGACAGCTACTCGCTCCCCCTCCCCCAGCGGCGAGAAGGGCCGGCGGCTGCCCTCTCACTCCTGGCGCACGTGGCCATCGCCATTCTCGTGCTGTGGCGCGGCGCCGCGCTGTTCGAGAGGGGAGGCGGTGGAGGCACGGGTCCACGAGGCGGGGGTGGTGGCGGCGGCCGTCCCGCGGTCAGCTGGTTCGCCCTCCCGCCCCCAGCACCGGCCGCCGCGCGAGCGGAAAACGTCCCGCCCCCTGCCGCCGTCACGGTTCCGACGGTTGCCCCAGTCACGCAACCGGTGAAGATCAACATGCCCGTCCCAACGCTCGTCGTGACCCCCCCGCCCCAGCCCATTGCGGTTGTGGGGACGGGCGATGGAACGACGGGTGGGCCGGGACAGGGACCGGGGTCGGCCGGGGGGACAGGGACGGGCGGCGGGACCGGGACCGGCGCCGATGCCGGTCCTGGCTCGGGTGGCGGCGCGAGTGATATTTTCGGGCCCACGCCGCGCTTGGTACCAAATGTCCCCGCGGGGGCGCCTCCCGGAGATAAAGGGAGGCACGAGGTCCGGTTCTGGATTCGGGCGGACGGGCGTGTGACAAGGATTCAGGTGAGCCCCCCGATCAGGGATTCGGGCTACCGTCGCGAATTCATGGAAACAATGAGGAATTTTGTGTTTAGTCCGGCGAAGACGCGGGACGGGCGCCCAATCGATTACGAATACAGCATCGTCGTCTATCCGTAGCAGCTGTCCTCACAACTCGAGACAGGGAATCGCGTGCTCAAGAGCCAGCTGTTTGCGCGGAAGACCGTCGACCAGTGCATCGCTGACGGATCCGCGGGTGGCGGTCTGCGTCGCTCCCTTGGCCCGGTCCAGCTCACCGCACTCGGCATCGGCGCCATCATCGGCGCCGGTATCTTCGCGGCGATCGGCACCGCGATCAGCGGGGACTCGGGCCATGTGGG